>QHXD01000625.1 GCA_003223895.1 Acidobacteriota bacterium | reverse complement strand
GTTCTGGGCCACGTGAAAATCGACCACCCATGGCCGTAACACGCGCGTCATGCTGGCAAGCGCATCGTAGAGTACTTCCTTCTGCGACCAGTCGTAACCTTCAGGAAGAATCCGGTCGTCCGGAGCGTTGTAACCCAGAGTGAAAAGAAGCGTGTGCGCCATGTCCGCCTGCAAACCCAGCGTCTTCGGGCGGTTGACCAGCACCAGCAGCTCGGCCATGTGCTTCCAGCTATGCATTCCGCCCCAGCAGATCTCACCTTCCGCGGCCAGCCTTTCTCCATGGCCCTCTGCAATCGAGCACGCCTCGCGAAAAGTTTCGGCGATCCGTTTCGTATTGCCGACAGGATCCTTCGACCACTCCGCTGGACTGCAGGCGGAGTCGATGCGAACGATTCCGTACGGGCGAATACCGATGGCCCGGAGCTTTTTGGCAATTGCACACGATTTACTGACCTGAGTGAGAAAGTTCTTCCGCTCTTCAGCAGAGCCCATTGCCGAGCCCCCTCCAGTGGGGGGCCAGACTGGAGCGACGAGCGAGCCGATGACAAAGTTTCGCTTCGCAACGCGATCGGCAAGGCGTTTGAGATCATCATCGGTGGAGTCGATGCTCACGTGCGGCTCGAATAAAAAAATGTCGACGCCGTCGAAACGCACGCCGGCCACTTCAGCCGCGGCGGACAGATCGAGCATTGTGTCCAGATCAATGCATGGTTCAGCGCCCGGGCTGCCTTTACCAACAAGACCCGGCCACATCGCATTGTGGAGTTTCGGATACTGGTATTTAGTGGCTACACCGCTCATGGTTTGCTCCCGTCCTTCCTCAATAACGGTTCTGAGTCCGGATTACCGGGCCCGAAATGCTTCAAGAGGACCAGCGGATCCGTCTCGCTGAGGTTTTGGATGCGCACGCCTTGCTTCGCCGTCTCCGCGGTAACAAATAATTCGTCCTGTGTCATCTGTCCGAAGCGGATCATGGCCGGAGTGGACACGGCATGTTTACCGAGCGTCCCGTATCCTTGCGTCAGGATCAGGCCATACGCCGCGCTGTCCCGGATCGTCACCGTCCGTTTTGGAAACACCGTCAATTCCTTTGCCGAATAATGACGGGTCCCGTAAGTGATCCAGTTCTCGCGATAACCGGCGTCGGCCATTTCTTCCACCTGCCGTGCGGGTTTTGGAAAGACCTGGTTGGTCTTTGCAAACTCGGGATTCACGTTCTCGTTCCAGTCCAACATGCTGACCAGATAGTCCAAATCGTGATGGAACTCGGCCGGCACATCCTTTGTCAGAAGATCCCAATCGACGATGCGGCCCTCCACCTCGGACTGAAACATGGCGAACACATCGCTGCTGACTTGCGGCTCGTATGTCACAAGCGATCCTGGCGCGTGGAGGATACCGGCATTCACCTGCCATCCGGTGCCGGGCTGAAGGCGGTACGCACGCGAATCGTTCAGAATGCCGTTATCGCCTTTGTTCCAGTTTTCCAGGCAACGTATGACATCATCCTTCGTCGTGCCGGGCTCGAGTCCAAAAAATGTGTGGGGAAAATTGTTTTGAACCACATTGTACTGCGGCGGGAAGTAATACGCTTCGGGCTTGCCGCGCTGGCCGACTCTCCTGGCGAACTCTTCGCTCTGGTGCATGTGATGAGGAATCGGTCCGAGGTTGTCGAAAAACTTGCAGAGGATGTTCCAGCCGCCTTCTCGTGCCATCATATCGGAGCCGAGAAGCGGATCTCCCGCAACCTCCACAGCGTCCTTCAGCAAAAACTTTTTCCCATCATCGAGGCGAACATAACTCAGACCTTCGTCGTCCCGAGTGAGCGGCCCGTTGGAAGCCTTCGTTGTCGAAGAGAACCATCGTTCATCAATGCCGCCGCGTTGTCCCCCGAATGCATAGATATCGTCGGGATGAAGTTTCAACCGTCGGCCCGGAACCAGAAACGCGCGGGGTACCCAGCAAGGCTCGAGCCGGAGAACTCCCGCGCCGGCTTCAATGGCGTTCAGAACTTGCGATTGATTTAACATGTCAGTGCTCTCTAGGAAATGGCGGTTTTCTTCCGGGCTTGTTTATCAGAAAAAGAATTTCAGCGCCAGCACAGGTGAAACGAAAGGCAGTCTTGTTCCAGGCCGCGGAATGAAAGGCACGCAATTCCAGACGTTTGCAGAACGCCGCCGCAGTGCAAAGCCGCCCTGAGATTCCGCGGCGCGGAACAGGAGCGGAGGGTACCACTACTTTGCGAACTCGCGTAATCAACGCTCAGGTCATCCGAGTGAACCGGTCACCCGTCAGCAGCACCTTCGGTTACTACGTCGGCGGCCAGAAAGGCACGACCGCAGCGGTGGCGCTGTCGGTGTTCTTCTGAAGTGTGAGCAAAACTCCCGTAAAACAATCACGTATCCGCGGGGATCTCCCGGCCTGCTTCCTTGACCCCGAAGTTTCTCTCGATGATTTCCGCAATTCCCGACAATGTCACCAAGGATGATTACCTTCTTGGCCGATTTCGGCCGCAGAGTTGCTTCGAATCAGCATGTGACGCTGCTCTTAGCTGAGTCCAAGTAAGGAGGTTTTGTGAAAAATGCGCATGATACTTCTGACCGTCATCACATGCTTCATGATCGAAGCGGCCCCCAGGCCTCTGCAGCGCGTCGCATTCAGCAGCGATGAAGTCCTCTCAGTCGATGTCGATCGTGTAAACCTCCAGTTTAGTGTTACGAACCGCAAGGGGAAGCTCATCACAAATCTGAAAAGAGAACACTTCCGTATTTTTGAAGACGATCAACTCCAGAGCATCACCAACTTCAGCACCGAAACGGATCTGCCGCTGCACATCGCACTGCTGTTCGATACCAGCGGCAGCCTTCACGATAAGCTTCGGTTTGAGCAGGATGCGGCTGCGCAATTCTTATATTCGTTACTTCGGCGCGGCAGAGATCAGGCACTAATCATGACTTTCGATACCACGATCTCTCTCCTTCATGACTATACGGACGACCCGGCGATCCTCGTCGCA
>QHXD01000624.1 GCA_003223895.1 Acidobacteriota bacterium | reverse complement strand
GAGGCTAGGACGTGGCCCTCTCAAGGCCAAAACACGGGTTCGATTCCCGTTGGGGCTATTTCACTCCGGCGTCCACGCGGTCGGCGCACATGCCGCCTATGGACGCTTTTTTATGTCCACCGAAATCTTATTCGAAATTGGAACGCGGCTAGGCCGCGAACATGCTCAAGATCACGAGCGGTTCCGGCTGCACTGGGAGGAGCACGTCCAGCGGAGCCGCGAGATGATTCTGCGGGGGGCGGAACGCGTGACGACGCCGGATGCCGTCACGATCCTGGGCGCCGGCGCGGCTTATGACATTCCTTTGGAAGAGCTGGCCGGGAAATTCAACCATATACGAATGGTGGACATCGACCGCGAAGGCCTTCAGCAAGCCGTCGAGAGCATGCCGCCGGAATTGCGCAGCAAAGCGGAGGTTCACGTCGCCGACACCACTGGAGGCGTTGCCGCGCGGCTGCTGGACCAGGGACTCGAAATCATCCGGACCTCTGCAGACGAAGAGGACACGAAAGCCCGGCTCATCGCTCTCTTTAACGGCCAGGGGCTGGATATGACACCCGATCCCAGCCGGGTGCAAGCGTGGAAGGCGTCCTACATTGTGTCTTCCGGCCTCTCGAGCCAGTTGAACATCTTTCCGGAGAAAGCCGTGTTGGAGGCGTTCCAGGAAAAGTTCGGCCACGAACTCGCCGAGGAGTTTTTCTTCCAAAGAGGCTCGTCCCATCTACGCAACGAATGGGTTCGCCGGCACGGCGAGCTCCTGGCCTCGCTTGTATCGGAGGACGGTCGAATTTATTGGGCCGACACCGTGGCCGAGACTCCATATCTAAGCGAGTTCGGCGAGGGTCCTTTGAACGTCATGATTAATTCCGTGGTGAGTTTCCTCACAAACGCTTATCTGAAGACGTTCCTGCAGGACGCAGGAAAACAGACACTGGCCGAAAGGTTCGCCGAGGCCGCCGCTATTCGCCTTGCAGGAGATGCGGCCGGCCGCCGGCGGCAAGGGGACGAGTTGCTTCAATCTTTCAACGATAGATTGAGTGCGGAGAATAAACGCGTAATGGCATGGGCGATCATGACGATGGTCGGAGAAAACTTGATCGCGACGAAACGAGAATTGGAGCTTCTGGGATACATCATCCGGGAGGCTGAGCGTATGAATCCCAGTGCGCGCCAGCCCCTTTTGGACGGGAGACTCTCCGGCTTCTTCCCTGCGTCACTCGAGGCCGATACCGAAATGGCCTCGTGGATGTGGATCAACGATCCCGAAGGCGCCGTCACCCTCGACGGCTATAGCTACTACGTCGAAGCGCATATCCTGAAGCCCAGGAAATCCTGAGGACATCACTGAGAGTTCAATTTCGCTTTTCGGACGGATTCGTAGATTCTCTCCCCGGCGTCCATGGCCGCTCTCATGAAGGCGCCACGCATTCCAATCCAGACCGCCTGCATGAATTTTCTTCCAGAAGGCGACCTCAAGTGGGCAATGTACTGCTGGATCTCTTCATCGGATAAATTTCTGTACGTGAAGAGACACAAAGCAATCGTGTCCTTGCGCATGGGCTCTTTGTCGGGGATCGGGAGCTGGCTTGCTATTTCCGCAACCTGGGCTGGAGTCGCACCTGACTTTTCCGCCATCGTCCTTTCCAATCCTGCGAGAATGGACAAAGAGATGTCTGCGACGTTCGATGCCAGCTGGAATTCATCTTCAATCGCCTGGCACAGCTTTGCACGATTGGCAGGAGCGGCATCGACCTGCGACGTTGTAGCAAATTTCTGCATAGCCGCCATTCCTTCGACTGTTGCTAGCTGTGTCTCATGCTTCCGAATTTTCTGGGCGAGTGGCGAATCCAGCCATTGAATCACCGCGGACAATTCATCCGGCGTCACCCTTGCGGCGACCATGAACTCCAGGCCGCGCCGTAACTTCGGTTGGTTAGAAAACTCAGCGAACGCCTGCGTGGTTGATACCCGGGCTGGGAAGTCGTAGCCGGGCATCTCCAGTTGCAGCCCCTGCTTCAGGCCTGCCGAGATTTGACTGAGCAGGTCATACGCTCCCGATAAGGCGAGCGCGCGCTGCAACGGAGACGCGGGCTCACCCCAAACGAAAAGGGTGGAAGCTGCAAGAAAGGAAACAAACGCGCATACTGCACGGCGCATACATTTTTTGTTGCACGCAGCGAGCCAATGATTGGTCGAACGCGGGCTGAAGTCCGTGACTACATTCAGGCCGACCGTTGATCCCAAATGTAGTCGCGGGCTAAAGCCCGCGTTCCGTCAGGAAGCGATGCCGATGCTTTTCCAATTCTTTACGAGGTACTCGGCCGTGCGCCAGGCGAGGGCCTGAACGGTAAGCGTGGGATTGTGGGCTCCGCTGGTTCCCATGATGGAAGCGCCGAGGATACCGAGATTGGGCACTTCGTGAGAGAACGCCCACCGGTTCACGACATTTGTCTCGGGATTTTCGCCCATGCGCGTGCCGCCGTAAGCGTGGGTGGAGACGGTCATCGGGCCGATTTCCGCTCTTTGTATTGCAATTGCGCCGGCAGCCCGATACCACTGCTCCATTTTGTCCTGCATGAACAAGGCCAGCTTTCTTTCGTTGTCCTTGTACTCGGCTGTAATGCGGATGACTGGGAACCCAAGCGGATCCCTGGCTATGGGATCGAGATCGAGGAAATTGTCTTCGTAGGGCAGCGTCGTCTTTTGAATGTATGAAGTGTTCTGGCGATCGGCATTTTCCTTGATAAAAGCCTTCCAGGCGGACCCCCACAAAGGCGCTCGTTCCCATGTGCTCATAGAGGCTGCGGCGATTGGTCGTCGCTCGTGGTATACCCAGAGATTTCCGCCGCCGATGAAATCGAGACCCGAGTGATCGAAGTTGTCATCGGCCCAGTCGTCTGCAGCGGCGCCCTGAGCCGGCGTTCCATACCAGCTATTGATGTTGAAAGGAAAAAGCGCCGTCACGGCCGCCCTCTGGTTGTGACTGAAATAGTGTTTGCCGACCTGCCCGTGATTGTTCGAGAGACCGTTCGGATATGCTGGTGACTTCGACAGTAGAAGTGTGCGGACGTTCTCGTAGACGTAGATGTAGGTGACGCCGCTCGCCCGGCCATTCCTGCCGACTTCAATCGTATTGACCCGGGCTTCGGTAACCACCTTGAAGCGGCCCGTCGCCTGTGCTTTGGGAATCGTGGATACCGCCGTCGAGCTCTTCGAATTGACGTGGCAGCCGCCTCCGTTGCAGAAGCCGTGATACACGCACGCGGCCCGGCCCTGATAAGACTGGCTCGTGATTGCAGCCGGTCCAGGGAACGGATGCAACCCGAGCGTGCGCGCAGCGGCGGACATCATCTCCGTAAAACCCGTCCCCCGAAGCGGGGGCATTGGATATTCGCGCTTGCGCGGGGCCTCGAAGATATTGCCGCGCTGATCCTGCATGCCGTTGATGTTTCCTGCTTTGCCCGAGACTCCAACCTCACGCTCCACTCGATCGTAGTAAGGTTCGAGTTCTTCATACCCGAACGGCCAATCCTCAACCGTCGAGCCCTTTGGGATTCGCGACGCGCCATAACGGCGCCTGGTCTCGCTCGTCACCTTGAAGTCCCACGGGTTGATCCGCCAGCTTTGTCCCCAATAGTGAATGGAAGTTCCGCCCACCGCGTTCATCATCGGATGATCATCCAGCCGCGGCGTGTTCGGTGAGGATGCATTGGGGCGGTGCGTGGGGATTTCATCATTGACCTTCTGCAGTTTCGGGGGCCAGCCACGAATGTATCGCAGCTCGTCCGGAGCCATGTCCCGCGGACTCAGCCAGGCTCCCGCCTCGAGCGCGATCACTTCGATGCCGGCCTGTGCCAGAGGCAGCGCAGCTACACCGCCGGCTGCTCCCGCCCCGATAATCACGACGCTGGTCTTTTTCAGATTAATTGCCATTCTTCTTCGCAATATAGCGGTCCACTTCCTTTTCCAACAGCTCGAGTGGAACTGTTCCCGCGGAAAGGACCGCGTTGTGGTATTCCTGCAGAGAGAACCGATTTCCCAGAGCTTTCTTCGCCTTCTCGCGAAGCTCCATAATCTTTAATTCCCCGATCATGTAGGAACAAGCCTGCCCGGGATTCACAACATATCTCTCGATCTCGCTGGCCTCGATTCCGTAATCGATCGCTTGCTGCCGGGTCCAGTGCTTCGCATGGATGCCGGTGTCCACCACCAACCGGCGCGCGCGGAACAATTCGGAATCGAGTTGGCCGAGCAGGCCTTCCATATCTCCTTCGTACCAGCCGGATTCGGCGGCCAGCCGCTCGGCATAAAGGCCCCAGCCTTCGCTGAGTGCGGAGATACCGCCAAAGGCGCGAATCTGCCGGAAGCGCGGGACCGTGTTGTTTTCCAACTCGAGTGCGATCTGAAAATGATGTCCCGGAACGGTTTCGTGATAGACCAGACTGCGCAGGCCAAACTTCGTCATGCGTTCGACGCGCAGCGGTATCTGGAACACCCCGGGCCGCGAGCCGTCCGGAGCCGGCGCGGTGTAATTGGCTGCCGCATTGGCCTCCCGGAAGCGAGGGAAAGGCTGAGCGACGATGGGCGCTTTCGGACGGCGGTCGAATAATATGGCCGCGCGCTTCTCGGCGTCCCGCAGTATCGTTTCGACATCGGTCATGATGATCTTTCGTCCGTCTTCCGTATTCGGATACTTCAGGTCCTCCCGAAGCCGGGCAATGCGATCGTTCACGGAACCTTGCATTCGGCCGAGGCGTCGAAGGATGGTGTCCATTTCCATTTCAATCCGCGCCACCTCGCGCAATCCGATTTGATGGATCTCGTCTGCCGTCAGGCTGGTGGTCGTATAGCGCCGCAGATCGTAGGAATAGGCCTCGGCTCCGTCCTTGAAGCGCCAGATACCGGCGTCGTCGGTTGCACGACTCTCCAGCGATTGCAGCAATCCGATGGCTTTCCGCCAGGCAGGATAAACCTGTGCGGCGACGATCTTCTCGGCTTCAGCGCGAAGCTCTTCCCGCTTTGAACTCGAAATGGAATTCGCCCGGCTTGCGCGTTCGGCGAAAGCGGTGACGAACGGATTTTGAGCGGGAGGCGGAGCGATGAAATCATTCATCTGCTTGATTGTCGCGCGAATGATGAACCGCGGAGGGATCATTCCCTTATCGGAGAGCCGGCGACCTTCTGTAATGGCTTCCTCGATCCGTGCGCTCACCTGCCCGAGCCGGGCCACATAGTTGGCCGCGTCCTTCTCGTTGAGAAGAGGATGCACCACCGTGAGCGTGTTCGGAAGCCCGACATTGACACCGTTGAACTGCTCGAATGGGAATGTGTAGTCCAGGTACGGTTCTTCCCGCACAACCGAATCGAGAAGCCACTGCATGACGTCGGAAGAGACTCGCTGGGTGTCCGTCATTTGGGCGCGGTCGAACTTCTCAAGTTCGGCAAGGCCCTGGCGCGCGAGCCGGATTCGTTCTCGGCGGCGGTCTGTGGTAGCCGGCGCGATCTGCCGTTCGAGCCGGTCTTGCTCTGCTCCGGTGAAATACCGGGTCGATGCGGCCTGATTCGGATTGGCGCGCATCCACTGGGTGGTGAAGTCTTTGAAGAAATCGTCCAGGGTGCGCTGGGGGACGGGCCGGGCGTAAACGATCCCGCTTAACAGCACGGCCAGCATTGGTGCGATAGTTCGCATTCTTTGCATGCAGTGATCCTTAAGATGGCAAATTCTACAACGAACGCGGGCTAAAGCCCGCGACTACTTTGGAGCACACTCGTTCCTCATGTAGTCGCGGGCTTTAGCCCGCGTTGCTGTAGTTATGCCGCTTTATGTTTTTCCAGGGCCTCATGCACACGCTTGAGATCCTTGATAAAACTCAGGATTTCACGATGCCGCGTCTCATCATCGGGTGCGCGCAGCAGTGATGATGGATGTACCGTCGCCATCACGAATGGTGCCAGCGGCGAGGGAACAAATTCCCCGCGCTGCATGCTGACCTTGAAATGTCTTCCCAGCAACGACTGAGCCGCCGTCGCACCCAGACAAACGATCACTTCGGGGCGAATCACTTTGATCTCGGCTTCGAGCCAGGGCTTGCATGCTGCAATCTCGAGAGAGTTCGGTTTCTTGTGGATGCGGCGCTTGCCTCGCGGCTCCCATTTGAAATGTTTCACCGCGTTCGTGACATAGACTTCCTTCCGATCGATGCCGGCTTCTTCCAGGGCTTTGTCGAGAATTCTTCCCGCCGGTCCGACGAATGGACGCCCCTGAAGGTCTTCCTGATCCCCTGGCTGTTCACCGACAAGCATCACGCGTGCCTTCGGACTT
>QHXD01000146.1:744-11987 GCA_003223895.1 Acidobacteriota bacterium | reverse complement strand
ACAAACTCGGGACCAGGCAAGAGCGCCAAAGCTGATTTATGATCTAGCGGTACGAGAGCGGTACGATGTGCGATCACGAGCCTTCGCTTCTTAATACCTTAATTATCGTGCTGATTGTATTCCAATTGCGTGTCGTGGCTCGGACTCCGAAGAGTCTGTCGATCGCGCCGAGATAGCTGATTGCCTTCATTTGGCGCCGGTATAGCCCGAAGAGAAAACGATCTTCAATTGCGAGGACTCTCAAAACCCACTCTCCATCCGCAGGAAGGCTCATGGGAGTCGAAGGCAGGCACCGTGGACGTTTGGCGAAAACGCTCACGAAACGAACGATGTCAGAGCGAATCGGCTCATCTGCGAACGGATCAGCCGATGCGACGCTGATGAGGTCGGACCCCTTGCAGATTATAACTTCGGTTTCAAATGGCAATTTGCTGCTTAAATCAGCGCGAAGCCTAGCAAGACTGGTTCGCCTGCGAATCACGAACGTTCCAGCCGCGCCAATATTCACGACATCGTAGTGTTTCAATTGTTCGGCGAGAAGGGTTGGACGAAAAGTCCTTTGCCCGCCTACGTTGCAACCCCTAAGGAAAACCACCAGCGCCATCGGTTGCATTTTACAATATTTAGCTATCGCCATCTCGCCGCTTAGGCCGAAATCCGCATCAGGCCGGCCGGTATTGCGGCCTTCCGTATTCCTGCGCCAGATGTGCGAATTCGGGTGTGAACACCCGATCCGCCATTGCCTGGCAGCGCTTGATCAGACGCGGTTCATCGGCGCGATAATCTGCTTCGGCATTGTGCAGCGTGCGCAGATTATCCCACACCAGGACGTCGCCCTCGTTCCAACGATGCGCATATTGGAATTCCGGCCGCAGCTGATGCCGGAACAGGAAATCCAGCAGTTCATCGCTTTCCTGCTTGTCCATGCCATCAATGCCGACCGTGTAGCCAGGATCGGCATACAAGCTCTTGCGGCCGGAAATCGGATGCACCAGTACCATCGGGTGCGAGACGGGTGGTTTCAGCCGCTTCTGCTCTTCCGTCATCGGCGCGCGGGAAGTCCTGGCGCCGCTGCGCCGCCGCATCATTTCCCAGAACTTTTCGAAATTATGAGTGGCGCTGAGGCCTTCGATCTTCCTCTTCACATCGTCCGGCAGCGCGTCGTAAGCGGCCGTCATATTGGCGAGCAGGGTGGCGCCCAGCGGCCGGCCGTCGCGCCGGGGCACCTTCAACGCATACAACACGTTGATGAACGCGATGGTTTTGCTGAACGACATATCCGTGTGCCAATCCTGCCCGGCATCGGCCAGGCCAACCGGCTTCCCATTCTCCACGATGTTGGAAAGGATCATCATCTCCGGATGTCCGGGTTCCTGGAACGCGCCGGAGACATGCACCTCCAGCTCGCCGAATTGACGGCTGAATGCCACCTGTGCCGACGGATCAAGCGACTGCCTCGGAAAGCAGACCACGCCGTGATCGGCCAGCGCCTGCAACGCGAAACCCAGCTCGGGCTTGCCGAACGGCTTCGAGAGATCCATGCCGTGAATGGAGCAGCCGAGTGTCTCACCCGATGGTTCTACCTTGTACATCAACTCTCCCCTATTATCCTTCCGTATTGCACGTCACCTATCCTGGGATTGGGGAGCTGGCGGCCGCCTACCTTGCCTGGGCGCCGAAAAGCCGCTGGCCTGTGCTGGTCAGCACGACGGTCTGCGCATTGGCGCGATTGCCGCCGTCGCGTGCGCGACGCGCATCGACCGTCACCACGTCACCGGCCTTCATCGAATCGCGCTTCATGCCCGTCCGCAACAGTTGACCGGGACCCGGCATTTCGAACCCCCAGTTCGTGACGGAGCCGTCCTCGTTCTTGACGTCCATGAAAAACCAGGTGTGGGGATTGGTCCACTCGATCTTGGTCACCGTCCCGGTCAGTTTAATGGGTTGAGTCGCGTCAAATTCAGCCGCGAACGAATGGTGCGCCATCGCCCGTCCGGACGCGGCGAGCGAGGCAATGCAAAGTGCGATCGCAAATCGAGTTCTCATCACTGTTTCCCCGTTGTTGGTGGCGTAGCCTGGTCCCGTCCCTGCCAGTATTGCTGCAGGCTCCCCAGGTCCCGATTGTTCTCACAGAGATGCTCGAGCAGCTCAGTGTCGGGCTGCAGCTCGAACCGCATCGTGTCCGCCGTCCAGGGCCGTGAGTACGCCTTGGGGTCGTCGATGGTCACTGCGAGCTCCATGCGGCCGAAATTGATCCGGCGGAATCGCTCCGTCATACGGAGCGCGTCGGTATGCGGATGGCCGTGGTTGTCGAGCCAGCTGCCCTCCTTGAAACCGGCCGTCTCGACAACGAAGGTGTCGCCGTCCCAGCGGCCGACCGAATAGCCGTACCACGCGGGATCATCCGTCTCGACCGGAAGCTGACGCCCGTCGGTGTGGATCTGCCGGTACATGTGGAATTCCTCATACAGGACGACGGTCACGCCGGGCATCTGGAGGATCTTGAACGGGAGACTCGGGACGGTCACCGCATCGGGCACGCCGTGAGGCATACAAAAGGTCCCCGGCCTCTCGTAGCCCAGCGTCCCCACGCGGTGCTTGTAGAGCGCGGCCGCCGACGGCAGCATGGGCGCGCTGTTCCCATCAGACAGCAGGTCTTCGTTGGGGCGAGGGTTGTCAACGCGCCAGATGCCGGACAGATCCGGCTTGCCGTCCACCGTGCGCGGCGCCGGCGCGCTCAGATTGGGTTTTCCATCGGGAGTCCGCGGCGTTCCGGCAAGCGGCAGCGACAGCCACTGTGCCGCCACGGTACCTCCTGTCGCGTATATCAACGCAACCGCAAACATCCCACTGCGCCATACGGCGATTCTGAAGATCCGCATATAACCATTCCCTCCAGGAGCGCCCCGCGAGGGCCGAGGCGGCGCGAATGCTACGAGCTCACACTGAAACGCATCCGCAGTCTCGGGCCTGACGCGTGTCGCGTTCAGAAGGATACGATAGAGGCTGGCGAGCTGTGATGTAAAGAGTTTTGCCGTCTGCATCGCCCTGGCAACACTGGATGAAGTGTTTGCGTTGTCCGGCGGCCGGGCATGACGGTTGCAGGGGCCGCTTGTGGTTTTGCGAGTGTTTGCGACACTCCTCTTTTGATGGTAAAGTCATCGCCGGCGGAAAGTCCCACAATGTCAGTCGCAGAAAATTCTCACCTGGAACGCGAGGAAGTCGAGCGCGTCCTGGCCTCAGGGATCTTCGAAAGGTCGCCGCAGCTTCCGTCCGAGAAGCACTGAGAGAACGATTGCGCATCGTTGACATCCATCCGCATGTGATCTCGACGGACGAAACGCACTATCCGCGTGTGCCCATCAGCGGCCATCAGTCCGACTGGTCGCGCGAGCGTCCGGTGCCCTGCGAGAAAATGATCACGGCCATGGATGCGGCGGGCATCGCGAAATCGGCGCTGGTGCAGGCCTCCACCTGCTACGGGCACGACAACTCCTACGTGGCAGACGCCGCGGCAGCACATCCCGAACGCTTCACGGGTGTGTTTTCGTGCGACGTACTCGCGCCCGATGCGCGCGAGAAAATGATTTACTGGATGGGCCGCGGGCTAACCGGCATGCGCCTGTTCACCACAGGCAGCACGATGCCGGGCCAGGCGGATTGGCTGGACGACCCGCGTTCGTTTCCCGCCTGGGCATTGGCCGAGGAAAAGAATCTTCCCGTCTGCCTGCAAATGACGGCCAAGGGCATTCCGCAGGTGACCGCCGTGTTGAAGCGGTTTCCGAAGTTGCGCGTGATCCTCGATCATCTGGCGCGGCCGCAACAGGACGACGGCCCGCCCTACATGGGTGCCGAGAGCCTCTGGTCTCTTGCCGCCAATCCCAACGTGTATCTTAAGGTGAGCGAGCGCAATCTTGTGGGGGCGCGCCAGGGCAAAGCCACGCCCGAGAGCTTTTTCGGCAAACTCGTTTCCGATTTTGGCGCCAATCGCATTGCCTGGGGCTCGAATTATCCGGCGTCAGAGAAATCGTTTCCCGATCTCGTCAAGCTCGCGCATGAGACGCTTTCATTTCTGCCTGCGCGCACCCGCGAATGGATATTTTCCGGAACAGCCGAGACGCTGTACCCTGCGCTTCGCGGGAAATAGGAGGCGTGAAGTGTATCGCGTACTCAAAGAAAGCCGTTACGCCGCGAAAGAGATTCCGCCGGTTGACGAGGACCCGCTGCGTTTCGGGATTTCCGCGCTATACGCTTCGCTCGAGCAGATTGTCGCCTACGCCCTACGCCAGCGTCTGATTCCCCGCGCGTTTTCGGCGGACGAACTCTTCGCACCCGCCGCAAGAATCCTGGGCGACGCTGCGAAATGACCACCGACGCCACGTTCGCCCCTGCCCGGCGCAAACCGCTCTATCGCGATCTGTCGCTGCAGGTCCTTGTTGCCATGCTTCTTGGTGTGGCGGTGGGCTATGTCTGGCCCGAAAGCGCCGACGCGATGAAGCCCCTGGGCGACCTGTTCATTAAGCTCGTGCGCATGCTGGTCGCACCCATCGTCTTCTGCACTGTAGTGCATGGCATCGCAAGCGTGGGCCAGGCGCGACAAGTGGGCCGTGTCGCCGTCAAATCGCTCATCTATTTCGAACTCGTGACTACGGCGGCGCTCGTGCTGGCGCTGTTGTTCGTGAATGTGTGGGCGCCGGGCGCGGGCATGCATGTCGATCCCGCGACGTTCACGGACAAGAGCGTGACCAGCGTCGAAGATACGGCCAAACAAGTGGGCTTCGGCCAGTTTCTGCTCGATATTGTACCTTCCAGCGCAGTGGGGGCTTTCGTCGCCGGCGACGTGCTTCCGGTTCTTTTCTTCTCGATCCTTTTCGCCTTCGCGCTGCTGGCGCTCGGGCCCGAGGGCAAGCCGCTGGTCGCCGGCATCCAGACCGTCTCCCAAATCCTCTTCAAGATGATCGGCTTCGTGATGGTGGCGGCGCCCATCGGCGCCTTCGGCGCGATCGCGTTCACCGTCGGGAAGTACGGGCCATCCTCCCTCATTTCTCTTGGCATGCTGGTCGCTGAGTTCTATGTAGTGTGCGCCGTCTTCGTCGCGTTCGTGCTCTGGCCAATCGCGAAATGGAATGGCGTCTCGCTCATTCGCCTCATCCGCTACGTCGGTGCCGAGCTCTTGATCGTCATGGGCACGAGTTCCGGCGAGAGCGTGTTTCCTCGGCTGAACGCGAAGCTTCGCGCCCTCGGGTGCGATGAATCTGTCGTCGCCCTCGTGCTGCCTGCAGGCTACGCCTTCAACCATGACGGAACGTGCCTCTATTTCGCCACGGTCTCGGTGTTCCTGGCCCAGGCCGTAGGTATCGATCTGACGCTTTTCCAGCAATTGGGTTTGCTCGCGATCATGCTGTTCACGTCGAAGGGCGGCGCGGGTGTGGCCGGTTCGGCCATCGTGGTGCTCGCCTCTACGCTATCGGCCACGGGCTCGATTCCGGTGGCAAGCATTGGACTCGTTCTCGGTGTGCACCGGCTGTTGTCGTCTGCTTTCGTGCCGGTCAACGTGCTCGGCAACGCGCTCGCGACCATCGTCATGTCGCGCTGGGAACGGGCGCTAGACATGAAGTCGCTGCACTCGCAATTGCACTACACTCGACCCTCCCGTTTGAAGGAGGATCGTAATCTTCGCTGAGCAAAGCGACACGTGGGGACTTTCGCGAAAGTCACCCTTGTCGTCGGGAAAATTGCCGATCGTCTGCAGATTTCGACCGACCGTTTACAACATTGGCGGTTGGTCGCGCCGCGAGCCGCCCGGGCAGGTCTGCTCGCGGGTTGACATAAATGACTACCGGCTACCGGTGCGATGTTTTGGAGTCAGTATCAGCGGGCTGTCGTCGCGCCCTCTTGCGTTTGAGCTTCTGCGCCAATTTACTTTTGAGCCGCCTCTTTTCTCCGGGTTTCAGAAAAAAGGAGTGTTGCTTCACGTCCCTGATAATGCCTTCCTGCTGGACCTGTCGCTTGAAACGGCGAAGGGCGCTCTCAATGGATTCGCCGTCGAAAATTCGGACTTCTGCCAAAATGTGCCTCCGTGGGGTCTGCGGTCGTGCCGTGAGTATGAGTGCGTGGCGTGCCGAAAGCAACGCATCTTTTCTCCGATGTCTGCGCGGAGTTCATCATTTACCAGGCAGGAACAGCTTATCCGCTTCGTTTTGAAGCTCCTCAATCGTGATCTCTCCACGGGAGTGGGATTGCAGCTGTGTGTAGAACTGATTGTACTTCTTCATGCTGGCTTCACGGGCCGTGCCTGTCGTGATACCGGGACAGAATTTCTGAAAGTGCACACCTATCCGGTCGAGGGCGAGGCTGCTTCGGCAGTGGGGACATTTAATTCCTGTCAATGTTGGGCCTGAGTCCCTTCTTGCGAGAGGTCATGAACTCTCGCACTTCTTCGATTGAAGAAAACACTTTGTCGCTTTTGCGGGAATTGCAAGGCTGACAACAGACGATGAAAGTCGTTTTGGCGCCCATTAGCAGCTTCTTTTTGCTCTTCGGAAAGAAGTGATCCTTTGTGGGCCGGGTTCTGTGGTGATCCCACTTGATCACTTGCAGGCAGTAAGTACAGGTATAGGAATCACCGAAGTTCAAGGATCGGCTGGCTCGCGCCACCTATGCAGGACGCCGGACGGGCGTATCTTTCTTCTTTGTCTTGTTTGGCGCCTGATCCGGCTTATCTACATTCGCCGGGGTCTCGGCAGCCGGCGCGCCTTCCGGGTTTGATTTTTTCTGCAATTCTTCCTGTTTCTTGCGCTGCTGCGCCTCTCGCTGCTTGTCCCCGTAGGTCTGTGATCGCATGCAAAGAAGTTTAGCACGCGGCCAGGCGTTTAAGGCCGTTGTCAAGATCTCGGCCGCTGCCATTTAACTTGACATCTCGCATACCCGGGTCTTTAATGACGCCAACTCCGTGCCCCCGACCTCCCCGAGGAGATATCTACATGAAAAGCGATGTCTAAGGATCGGTTCTTTCACCGATTTTCTGCCATCTCGTTCGTGTTGATCTCCCCCACCCTAACGAGCGGGAACTGAGGAGCACAAAGACCGATTTTTGACAACCCGAAGGATATGCATTGCTGCCGACCCAGATTATGAGGGGTATATCGAAATAAGGAGGCGCTATGACATCCGTTACATTAAGACTCAGAATGGCGACGTGTGTGTTCAGCACAACTCTGGTTGTGTTGCTTTTCTCCTTGCCGCTATTGGCGCAGGCCAATTTCGGCCGTATTCTCGGAACCGTTTCAGACCCAACTGGCGCAGTCCTGCCAGGCACCAAGATCAGCCTGCTAGACACTCAGAGAGGCCTCGCGCGAACCGTGACCACGGATGAGGCGGGGCAGTATAACGCTCCCACGCTGATTCCGGGCACATACACGGTCCGCGTCGAGTTCCCGGGGTTCAAGACGCTGGACCGTGAGAACATTGTGGTCGAAGTTGGCCGGGAGATTCGAGTCGACTTGACCATAGAGCCCGGCGCACAAAGCGAGACCGTCACGGTCAACGAAGCCGTCCCGCTGGTGGATGCAACGGGCGCCGTGCTGGGCGGCACACTTGAAAATGCAGCTATCAACGATATGCCGTTGAATGGCCGCAACTACCAAAATCTGTTGAATCTGCGCCCAGGCGTTGTGATCCAGCCGGGCGGCTCACCATGGACCCAGAGCACCAACAACATTCGGCCGGATGAAACTGCCTGGATGGTGGACGGGGTTATCAATGCCAATTTCGCTGACGCCCGGCCCATCGCCAATATGCCGAGTCCGCTCACCGATGCGGCGACGATCCTGCCCATCGACGCCATCCAGGAATTCAACCTCGAGGAAAACGCTAAGGCGGAGTACGGCTGGAAGCCAGGCGCCGTGGTGAACGTCGGAATCCGGTCGGGGACCAACAAGTTTCACGGCTCGGCTTTCGCGTTTGGCCGCAGTGGCTCATGGGCCGCCCGCAACGTCTTCAACCCCGCACCACAAGAGGCGCTGCCAACGGAGTTGGAGCAGTTCGGCGGCGTGGTGGGCGGGCCGATCAAGAAAGACAAACTCTTCTTCTTTGCCGGCTATGAGGGCCTGCGTTCCTTCGTCGGCAACGCATTTGGCACTTCCGTTCCCGCCACCGCCGCGTACTCAACTCCGGATCCGAAGCGCAGCATGGTGGATGCTATCAATGCGCTCCAGGCCGCGGGCGTGACGCCTAGCCCCGTCAGCATGAAATTGTTGGGCTGCACCTTGGGACCAGTCGCCTGCACCGGCGGCCTCATCCAGGGGGCCCATGCGAACACGAGCAGCTACGTCAGTACTTTCCCCAACACCAATGTCAGCGACAACGGGATCGCGAAAGTCGATTACCGCATCAACAGCCGGCACATGATCAATGGCATGTTCTGGAATGGCAACTACACCGGTCTTGGAGAAGATCACGCCCAGGTGAATCAGAACTTCTCGATCCAAATTCCGATACAGACGCGGACGGTCGTCGGCACCTGGATTTGGACCGCCAGTTCCCGCGTGGTGAACGAAGCCCGGTTTGGATGGAACGTCGTTAACTTCTATCAAGCCAACGGCGACGCCAACGTCCTCGCCGATGGTAGTGGGCTCACAGGTGGCAAGGGCTACCCCATCAACACAGGCGTCACGGCTGTGGGTGGCTTGCCGAATATCTCTATCAACCCTTTCACTTATATCGGGACGTGGCCAAACCGTCCCGGTGGCTTCTCCAACCCGTATTACGATTTACAGGACAATCTTTCGTATTTGCGGGGCAAGCACGCCTTAAAGTTCGGTGGCGGGTTCACACATATCGAGGTCAATACCATCGCCGGAAACACCAGCCGGGGCCGCATCGACTTCCTGGGCGGCCAAACTCCTCAAATCCGGAATTCAACGGCACTCGAAGACTTCTTCGCCGGAAATCCGTCCAGAGGATTTCTCCTGGCCGGCCAGAGGTTCCGCACGGCGACCTCGCGGGCGTTTGAGGGGTTCGTTCAGGACGACTGGCGCATCGCCCCGAAATTAATGCTCAATCTGGGCCTACGCTACTCCTTCGCAGCGCCGTACAGCGAGGTCAACAACCTTTATAGTAACTTCGATCCCGCACTGAGAATGGTTCAGCAGGGCCAGCCATCGGTTGGCGATTCTCTCATACGGCCCGACCGCAAAAACTTCTCCCCACGCGTGGGTTTTGCCTGGGATATCACAGGCAAAGGGACGACCGTAGTCCGGGCGGGGGCCAGCGTCATTTACTCCACGCTTCCCGCGGGCACGTTTACGACGCAACTCGGCCTCCAGAACAGCACCGGAACCAGCATCGCCGCCGACCCGACCGGCGCTTGCACAACGGTTGTACCTATCGGAACCCCTTGTCCGCAGACCTTTGGGGGGACCAACCTGCTCGCCAATGCAAGTTACCCCGGCTCTTCGCTCAAGTGGAATGGCGTTGTTTTTCCAACCGGCGCCGGCCTCAGTTGCACAGCCGCAATACCGTGCAACCTCATGGCGATTGACCCGAATCTCAAAAACCCCTACGTCGCGAGTTGGAACTTCGGCGTGCAGCACGCCTTCGCCACCAACCTCTCGTTGGAGCTTGGCTATGTCGGCAATCGCGGGGAAAGACTGATTCTCTTTCGTGACATCAATCAGATCAATCCCGCGACGGGCGTCCGTCCGTACGCCGCCAAATTCCCGTACCTGAAGTTTATCAACCAGGCTTCGAACGGCGCCTATTCCAACTACAGCAGCCTGCAGACGACCCTGACCAAGCGGTTTTCTCGCGGGCTTTCTTTCCTCGCCGGTTACACCTACGGCCATGGCCTCGACAATGGTTCCCTGAATCGTTTTGGAACGCTTCCGCAGAACAGCCTGAATCCAGGGGCGGAGTACGCCAGCAGCGACTTCGACATCCGGCACCGCTTCACTTTCACGGCCAGTTACGACATTCCCGGGATAAACGGCTTCGGCCAGTTGCTGAAAGGCTGGAAGGTCAACTCTATCGTGAGCCTTCAGACCGCCCAGCCCTGGATGGCTTTCGATTCGTCGAACAATTTCAGCGGGAGCGGAGATAACTCCGATCGCTGGGATTTCTTCGGGAAGCCCGGCGACTTCAAGTCCGGCTCGAGTTCCATTCCCTACTGCTCCGGCCCCGGCGCCAACGATTGCAGTGTAACCAGCGGCATCTCCGGCATCCAGAGCTTCTTTTCTCCCGCCGCTTCCGCCGCGATGTGGGCCCAGTGCGTGGCAGTTGCCCCCGACGCCAGTACGCTGAGCCAGGGTGGGTGCTACGTGTCCGGCAGATCGGTTCTGGTTCCTCCCATGGCTGGAACCTTCGGCACGATGGGCCGGAACATGTTCCGTGACTCAGCCTTCAGAAACGTGGATTTCTCCGTATTCAAGAACTTCACGTTCAAGGAGCGGTTGAACGCCCAGTTCCGAGTCGAGATCTTTAATTTGTTCAACCACCCCCTCATCACCAATCCGTACGGTGCATCGAACGGCTATGGCGGCGCTTCTGGTGGAACCAATGACATGGGGACCTCCAGCACGTTCGGCTGCGGGTGCGCCACACCCGACGTCGCAGCCGGCAATCCGCTCGTCGGTTCGGGGAGCAGCCGCGTGATACAACTCGGGTTGAAGCTTACGTTCTGAGTTTTCTGCGACGCGGGAACTGGACGTAACTCGCGTTGCGCCTGCCTGAGAGGTCGGCCTCCGGCCGTGTGCCGGAGCCGACCTTCTCCTCGGCATCAACATACTTGCCGAATCCAGCGAGGGCGGATCTGCAATCAGCAGTTTGGAAGCGCCGATTTGGAATATATACAGCCGGATTTTCTACAGCCTTAGCGATCATTGCTTTTGAAAATTGCTTTAGAAGATTTTCTATACATATTCCAAATCGGCGATTCCAAACTGCTGATTGCAGATCCGCCCTCCCTGGATTCGGCAAATATGTTGATGCCCTTCTTCTCCTACAGGAAAGTGCGGGAAAAGGAATCCGGGCGGAGGTTGACAGAAGTTCAGGTGTTCATTAGGCTGCAGCCCGCGGCGTCCAGGACAACGCTGCTCAGGGTTTAATGCGGCACTTTTCCGCGTCTAGAAAAGCAAACACGACAAAACCACGACGTTGCAGATCAGGGAGGCTGAATGCTGAGGCTATTGGCGATTGTTTTCGCCATGGTGGCCGCCATCTCGTTTTCGGGAAGCGATGCGTCGGCG
>QHXD01000146.1:0-608 GCA_003223895.1 Acidobacteriota bacterium | reverse complement strand
CGCTGGAAATCGTGAATGCGACCAACACGGCGATCATGGCGCGCTTAGCCGGCTTACGCCGGGAACCTACCATCTGGTTGTCTACCAGAGGCACAGCGGCAAGAAAGACGAAGACAGGAATCCAGGTGAGGTCGCTTCCATCGATGTCACTCTGGGTGCGGTCGGCCTGAAAGGTGACAAGGGCGACAAGGGAGATCCGGGCATTCAGGGCTCCCAGGGGCTGAAGGGTGACAAGGGGGATCCAGGCATCCAGGGTTTGAAAGGCGACAAGGGCGACAAAGGAGGCCCGGGAGCCCCAGGCTTGCAGGGATTGAAAGGTGACAAGGGAGATCCAGGCATCCAGGGACTGAAAGGCGACCAAGGCGAAACCGGGTCTCAGGGTCTACAAGGACCGGTTGCTGGGACAGACGGTGTGATCTTCACCTTTACAGGTTTTGATCAGTCCTGGACCGTGCCCGCCGGCGTGACTCGAGTGCAGGTGGAAGCCTGGGGAGCCGGCGGCGGCGGTGGTGGTGGTGGCGCGACGTCTCTTTCGAGTGGCGGGGCAATCGTTGCAGAAGCCGGAGGCGGTGGTGGCGGAGGCGGCGCTGCAAGCAATGCCGGCAGCG
>QHXD01000145.1:34375-39620 GCA_003223895.1 Acidobacteriota bacterium | reverse complement strand
AGCGGTGGTAGGCAGCGCGGTGAGATTCACTTTCAACGGAACGCGGGCCAACGGGACCAACACGCTGGCCAACGATCCTCTGGATATCACCGCATGCGACGATTTGACGTGTCCGGCACCCAATAATTTCGGAGCCCAGTTTTGCGGCGGCGACTGGATCATCAAGCTGGCTCCAGTCAGCTATCAGGTCGATTCATCGAATTCCGCGAATCCGAAATTGACCAGAACGATAAACGGGACGACATCGACGGTGATGGATCAGATCATCGGGTTCAAGATCGGCGCAACGATCTGGAATAAGGCTACCGATACGGTCAATACAGAGTACGAGTACGACGCATCGAAGTATAAGAACAATGTGACGGGAGACGAGGCCTGGAATTTTACACTCGTCCGTTCACTGCGGATCTCGCTGATCGCACGAACTACCCCCAATAACAATCCGGACTATCGCTTCCGAATCCACGTAACATGAGCATGAACGACTGAAGGAACAACCAATGAATAATAAGTCTTTCCTGACCTCACACCAGAACGAGCGCGGCGTGGCGCTGGTTATCACGCTGCTGCTGCTTTCCCTCACGACTGCGCTGGGACTGGTGATGTACCTCTCCGTGAGTTCAGACCTGTTCATTACCGGATACTACCGGAACTTTCGCGGAGGTTTTTACGCCGCAGATTCCGGATTAAACGTCGCGCGCGCTCAATTGACGAATCAGGTCGTCCTGCAGGTGCCGTCAACTTTTGCCACACCGCCGCTTGCGGATCCCAATCTGGTGGCGTCGACTGCAACGACTTTCTTGACCAACCAGTACACGAACTACACTTCCTTGCGGGCAGGACAGGCAGCTTCTTCCTGGCCGGAGAGTTTCAAGATCTCGAGTGCGACCTTCACTTTGGCAACCGGTTCGCCGACGGTAACGTCCCGTGATGCCAGTAACAATCCCACGGGATACAGCTACGTCTACAACTACACCTTGACCTCAACCGGTCAATCTCAGGCCACACAGCAGGCGACGGTCTCCGAAAAAGGAAGTATGACGTTCAACATTATCGCTGCGTTCGGCGCGTTCATCGACAACTATCCTCCGTGCCTCGGTCCGCTCGTTCCCGGAACCATGACCGGTCCGATGTTCACAAATGGCGCATGGCAGTTTACGACAGGTTCCTATATCTTCACAGATGCCGTCGGACAGGCGAACACCAAAGCGGACTACTGGTTCGGTTCGAACTGTTATCAATCTGCGACCTCCAGCTACAAGGTCGGCAGCCAAACTATCAAACCCAGCTTCCAGGGAGGTTTTAATCTCGGACAGCCCACAGTGCCGTTGCCGACTAACGATTTTAGTCAGAAGCGCGCGGTTCTGGATGGCCTGGGCACGAATGCCACGAACCCCACAAACGCCGAACTCAATGCCGTAGTGAAAAACGTTTCCGGAACCGCTTACCCGTCTGGAGGAGCGACGTCGGGGGTATACCTCAACTATACGAGCAGCGGCGGCGCCAACATCATGGCCGGCGGTGGTATTTATGTTGAAGGGGATGCCGCAGTCACGCTCTCGCCAAGCGGATCATCCGGTCAGGTATATAGCGTTGTAAATAATTCAACGACGACGACAATCACGGTGGATCCCCTGGCGACGCCACCCCCAGCGTGGAATTGCCCGATCGGTACGATCGGTACGACCACTGTCGCATCAGGTGCGACGACCAAGAATATCTGCTCGGTCCCGATGAACAATCTGACATCCCAACCGGCGACCATGCTTTACGTCAACGGCGCCATCACGAGCTTGAAAGGCCCCGGTCCCGGGCAAGGAGCCGTGCAGGACGGCGCGCAGATCATGATCACGGCCAAGAATGACATTACTGCGACCGGTGATTTGCTCTACAAAACCGAGCCCGTGACGACAACCCAGAATCAGATCGTGCCCGGCACAACTCCGGCATGCTGCAACGGTTCACCTGTCGCCACGTTGATTCCAGGTAACGACAAAAATCAGGTCCTCGGGATTTTCACAACCGGCGGAAACTTTAATCTTAAAGTCGCTACCGCCGGCAGCAACATTCAAGTCGACGGCAGTATCGCCATGATCCGTCAGGGCGGTACCGGCGGCTTCAAGGTCACAGGGGCAGCGATCAACACATTCAATAACGTCGGCGGCCAGATTCAGAACACCATCTATTCGGCGGCGATGCAAACGCAGAACACGTTCTTCGATCGCCGCTTCACAAACCGACCCGGTTTTGCCCCCCCATGGTTCCCTTCGACGACGGTGACGCAAGGCGGTGCGCTGGCGACAAATATCACTTCGTCGGTACAAAGAGTGCAGTGGTTGAATCAAACAATCGTCCAATAGCGAACGCGGGCTAAAGCCCGCGACTACATTGGGAACATCCTCTTCAAATGTAGTCGCGGGCTTTAGCCCGCGTTCGTCCAATTTCAAATCTTCCTCCTGCTGGGGTAGAATCTCGTCTCCAAATCCCACTTTGAGGAGGATTTATGCGTCGCGCGATAACGAATTGTAGCTCAGGCCCAGGCAGGCGTGACAGTTTTCGAAGGGGCACGGCTCATTGTCGGCGATGGGAGCGCGCCGATCGATAACGCCGCCTTCATTGTCCAGGGCACACGTTTCACGCAGGTTGGCAGAGCCGGGCAGGTGCAGGTTCCGGCCGGCGCGCGTCGTGTGGATTTGCGCGGCAAGACGGTCATGCCCACGATCATCGACACGCACACTCACCTGGCGACCAACCGGGCGATGCTCGTCGACCAGTTGCAGCGCAAGGCGTTCTACGGAGTGGGCGCCGCCATGAGCCTGGGCCAGGACACGGGCGATGTGGCTTTTCAGGTAAGAGCAGAGACGATTCCAAACGCAGCGCGGTTCCGCACCGCGGGGCGAGGCCTCACGATGCCCGAACCCGGCCGAACGGAAGCTCCCTACTGGGTGACCACCGTTGCGGAAGCCCGAAAGGATGTGCAGGAGCTTGCTGCCAGAAAGGTCGACATCGTGAAGATCTGGGTGGACGACCGGAACGGCATGTACAAGAAGCTGACCCCGGAACTCTACGGCGCGATCATCGACGAGGCCCATAAGAACGGACTTCGCGTAACATATCAGTTGGGCGCACCACCTCGAGATGGAGGACATGGTGGCGTCGGGCATGACGCCGGCCCAGGTCATCGTGGCCGCCACGCGCAACGCGGCAGAGTTCATGAAACTGACCGACGCCGGCACGGTCGCGGCGGGCAAGAGCGCGGATTTCCTCGTGCTCGACGCGAATCCGCTGGACGACATCAAGAACACGCGTCGAATTGCCGATGTCTATCTACGCGGAACGACTGTCGACCGCGTCGCTGTTCGGGCGCGCACGATTGGCAAGTCCGAGTAAGACTCTAGAAGTAGCGGCGTGAAAGCAAAGCTTCTGATTTCGCTGGTTGTCATACTGTTGTGGACAGGGATGTCCACAACGCCCGCCCTTGCCGCCGAGATTGTTGTGGCTGCCGCGTCGGATCTGAGTTTCCCGATAAAAGAAATCATCGCGGAGTTCGAGAAGCAGACCGGGCATACCGTTAAATTGACTCTCGGATCATCGGGAAACTTTCAGGCTCAGATCGTCAATGGAGCCCCGTTCGATGTCTACCTTTCGGCCGACATCGATTACGTGCGCCAATTGGATCAACGGGGTCTGGTGAAACCGGGTACGATCTACGTCTATGCGGTCGGGCGTCTCGTTGTCTGGGTTCCCAGCGGATCGACCCTCGATGTGGAGAAACTTGGCATCCGGACACTCGTCCAGCCGGCGGCCAGGCGCATCGCGATCGCAAATCCAACGGTGGCCCCGTACGGGCGGGCTGCCATGGCGGCCATGCGGCACTACAACGTCTACGACCAGGTTTCGTCCCGCCTGGTCCTCGGAGAAAACGTCGCACAGGCCGCACAGTTCGTGTCTTCAGGTGCAGCAAACGTCGGGTTGATCGCGCATTCCATGGCTTTGTCCGACCCGATGCGCTCTGCGGGCCGGTACTGGGAAGTCCCGCTTGATGCGTGTCCGAGACTCGACCAGGCCATGGCCATCTTGAAACGGGCCCACAATGCCGGCCATGACGAAGCAGCCCGCGCATTTCACGCCTGGTTCCGAAACGAAAGGTCTCGTGCCATCTTGAAAAAGTACGGTTTTTCTCTGCCAAAGTAGATCGCTGCCTATAATCGCAGTTGCATGCCTTCTCAGATTTCAGTCAGCCATCTCTCGAAGTTCTATGAGGTGCACCAGAAGGAGCCGGGCTTTCTGGGGTCCTTGCGCGCATTTTTCAGGCGCCGTTACCAGACGGTACGAGCCGTGGACGACATTTCTTTTGAAATCGGCGAAGGTGAGGTCGTTGGCTTCCTGGGGCCAAATGGCGCAGGCAAGACCACGACTCTGAAAGTTCTGTCGGGTTTGCTGTATCCGACCTCCGGCGACATTACGGTTTGCGGATTTCGTTCTTTCGATCGGCAAAACGAGTTCCTGCGTCAGATCACGCTGGTCATGGGGCAGAAAAACCAGCTGATCTGGGATTTGCCGGCTCTGGAATCGTTTGAGGTCAACCGGGCCATATACGAAATCCCGCGCGGCGACTACCAGGCTGTATTGAAAGAGTTGACGGACCTGCTCGAGCTGGAGCCCGTCCTCGGGAAACAGGTGCGAAAGCTTTCGCTTGGCGAACGCATGAAATGCGAGCTTGCCGCGGCGTTGCTTCACAGGCCGCGCGTCCTGTTCCTCGACGAGCCGACAATCGGCCTCGACGTCACAATGCAGGCGCGCGTGCGCGAATTTCTGGCGGAGTACAACCGTCGTCACGGCGCCACAATCCTCCTGACGAGTCATTACATGGCCGACGTGGTGGCCCTCTGCAAGCGAATCTTCGTCATCGATCGCGGCCATCTCGTTTACGACGGTGAGCTCGATGCGCTGGTCGAGCGCGTGTCTCCTTTCAAATATGTCCGAATCGTGACGCAACGGCCCCTGGACGCGGCCTCGCTGGCCCGATTTGGTGAAGTGCGTTCAGTGGACTCGTTCGAAGCCACGCTCATCGTCCCACGGGATCGTACTTCGGCTGTCGCCGCTCAGTTGTTCCAGTCGTTTCCTATCGAAGACGTGACGATTGAAGACCCGGATGTGGAAGAAATCATCGGCCGCATTTTTACGGAAAAGATTTTATCGCAATGAGCTTCCGAAAATTCCTCGTCGAATTCCGAGCCGCCTG
>QHXD01000145.1:22075-34294 GCA_003223895.1 Acidobacteriota bacterium | reverse complement strand
AATTTCGATCGCGGAGCGTTCATCAGTTATTACCTGGCCGCCGTGATCGTGCGGAACATGACGGGCGTCTGGTTCATCTGGGAAATGGATCGCGACATCAGGTTCGGCGAGTTATCGTTCAGGCTGCTCAGGCCGATGAATCCGATCATCCATTACATGGCTTTGAGCCTGTCGTCCAAGCCGCTGCGGGTTGTGCTGCTTGTACCCGCCACCATCATCGTTCTTCTGTACGTGCCCGGAGTCCGACTGACGGCGAGTCCGGCGCTTTGGATTATCTTCATGCTTTCGCTTGCCGGTTCATGGGCCATACTTTTTCTGACGCAATACATCATCGGCTTGTTTGGTTTCTGGATCACGCAATCGTTGAGTCTGAACGATGTCTGGTTCGGTGTGTACTCCCTCTGCTCAGGCTACCTCATACCTCTGAGTCTGTTTCCGCCTGCTCTCAGGCAAGCTTTCGAGGTGCTGCCGTTCCAGTACACGATGTCGCTCCCGATAAATGTGCTGACGAATCAACTCACGTCAGGTCAGGCTTTCGGGCGTCTTTTGATTCAGTGGGTTTGGGTTCTTGTGTTTTACAGCGCGTATCGTTTCGTTTGGCTGCGCGGGCTCAAGCGTTATAGCGCAGTCGGAGCTTAGGTCATGCGAAAGTATTGGAATCTGCTGGCAATTTATTACCGCAGCTCCCTGCTGGTGCAGATGGAGTATCGGGCGAACTTCTGGTCCTCGCTCGCAATAAGCGTGATGTGGCCGGTGTGGCATGTCGCCGCAATCGCCGTCTTCTTCTACCATCGTCCGACGCTCGGCGGCTGGTCGTTCAATGAAGTCCTGCTCGTGGTCGGTCTCTTCGATGTCTTCGCCGGAATCATGGAATTGATACTGGTTCCGAACGTTCGGCAGGTGGTGGATCACATCCAAAAAGGCACGCTGGATTTCGTGCTCCTGAAGCCCGCCGACAGCCAGTTTCTCGCAACTACCACCGCGTGTTCCCCGCTTCGTGTGCTGGACATCGTTTTGGGTTTTGGCTTCATCGCTGCGGGCCTCTACCGCCTCGGCCGCGTGCCTACAGTATCGGAGTTCCTGACTTTCTCTCTGATGCTTCCCACCGGTTTTGTGATCATCTATTCAATGTGGCTCCTACTGACCACGCTGGCTTTCTGGTGGGTCAGGGTCGATAACTTCACGGAGTTGTTCTACAGCTTCTACGAGGCGGGGCGCTTCCCGATCTCCGTTTACACGGGTTGGGTTCGCTTTGTCCTCACCTTCGTCGTTCCCATTGCTTTTCTCACCACGTTCCCTGCCGCGACCCTTCTGGGAAGACTGTCGCTCGGCTATGTAGCGGGAGCAATGTTCATGGCAGCCGGCCTTCTATACGCATCCAATCGATTCTGGAAATACGCGATTCGTTTTTACTCGAGCGCGAGCAGCTAGGCGAAACTTTTGTGACAATCAAACGGTGGTTCAAGAATTTGTTTCCTTCCTCCGTTGCGAAAGTCAGGGAAGAGAAATATGGTTGTCGCATGCTTTCGGCACGCAACGTCGCAGATACAGAAGCGCGGGCAATCACTGCAAGAGTTCAGGAGTTAGGCCCCTGGTTTCACAACTACGAAATCGCGTCCGGTATCTGGACCAATTCATCCGGCCGATTTCCGGGTATCGAATATCCGCTTGGCAGATGGCAGCTGATTGAACCACTTTTGCCGAATGTAAAGGGTAAGTCATGTCTCGACGTCGGTTGCAGTTCGGGTTTCTTTTCCTTGAAATTGAAGGAGCTCGGCGCGGCGTATGTGCTCGGAATAGACTTCGAACAGCAGCCTCAGGCCATCGAACAGGCGCAATTCGCCGCCCGCACTCTCGGTCTGGACGTCGATTTTCGTATCATGTCCGCATATGACCTGGGAACGCTCGCCAAAAAATTCGATGTGATCTTGTTCATGGGTCTCTTCTACCATCTCCGCCATCCGTTAGTGGCGTTGGAGGCCGCTCACGCCGTTTGTGCGGGTAGCATGATTTTCCAGACGATCACGATGCCGCACAAGAAGAAATTGTCTGAGCTGGATCCTGCGACGATCACCAATGTTCATCGGGATTCATCGACGATGTCCGACGACCGTTTTCCGGCCCTGCGCTTCGTCGAGGGGACGCTGGACGGCGATGTGACTTGCTGGTTCATTCCGAATTTGCAAGCCGTCGCGGCGATCCTCCGTTCGTGTGGTTTCCAGCCAGGTCAAATGACCTTCACGACCGAAAAGGAGATCATCGTCAGTTGCAGCGTCATCAGGCGATAGCCAGAAACACGATGGAGGGTTAAAAGACTGAAAGGCCATGACTACATCAACTTTGATTCTCGCCGCTCTTTTGTCCGCTCAACTCGTGTCACTCGATATCAAAGAAATGGATCTGAGCGAATTTATTCGGTTCATTGGGCAGGCGGCCGGTATGAATGTAATACTCCATCCTGCCGTCCAGGGGAAAGTGAACCTGATGGTCAAAGATGCTCCGTGGGAGCAGGTTCTGGATTTAGTCTTGAAGAACCACGGACTCGCAAAGGAAATTGAAGGCAACACGATCCGGATCGCACCGGCCGCGAGCTTTGCCGGACCACTGCAAACGCGTATCTATTTCCTGCATTACGCGAGAGCGGAGGATATAGCCGTCGTGGTCTCGAATATGCTTTCACCCTTGGGTACGGTTATCGCTTATCCACCCCTAAACGCTTTGATCGTCAGAGATGTTGTGCCTCCTTCGACACTCCCTTAAACGTTGCGCACCCCCGCTGGCTTCGCCTATGCTCGGCAATAATCCTGTCTCATTTTGCAGTATTACGACGACGTCGAAAGCTGGAGGATATAAATGATGCGCCTGATTCCTTGGTGCGCCTGTGCGGCCGTTGGGGCGTTCTTGCTGACGGGGCATGCCGGGCAGTTACGATCGTTAACAGAAGGGGTTTATTCCGACGGCCAGGCAACGCGCGGCGAGACGCTTTACAAAGCCCAATGTGGGGAATGTCATGGCAATGCGATGGAAGGTACTGTCGGACCCCCGCTGGTTGGAGACGGTTTCCTTTCGAACTGGAGCGGGCGTCCGCTGGCGGGTCTCGTCGACAAGATTCAGAAGACGATGCCCTTCAACCAGCCCGGGAGCCTTTCCCGGCAACAATCCACCGAACTCACGGCCTATATTCTCCAGTTCGGCAAGTTCCCCGCCGGAAAAGCCGATCTGAGCGAAGCCGCTCTGCCGCAGATTGTGTTACCCACGGTGCGAACTTCCGCCGCGCCTGCCGCCCCCACCTCGGCTGGCACGTCTCTTCCCCCGCCGGAAGGAAACCTTGCCGAACTGATGAGAGCCATCGCTTTTCCCAACGCGAATATCCTATTCAATCTGCAGCTCAAGGATCCCGGTAACCAGCCGAAAAAGCCGTTGGCTTCATCACCTTTTGATTATGTCGAGTGGGGAGCCACGGTTTATCCCGGATGGCTGGCTGTCGATCAGGCCGCCGTTGCTCTCGCCGAGAGCGCACCTCTCCTCTTGACGCCGGGACGTAAGTGCCAGAACGGCAAGCTCGCCCCCGTGGATCGCGCCGACTGGAAACAGTACGTTGCGGCCCTCGTGGATGTGGCAAAGCTTGCTCATCGTCAATCACAGGCGAGGAACTACGATGCCTTCATCGATATTAGTGAAAAACTGAACGACGCGTGTGCGAACTGCCACAAGGTTTATCGAGACAAGGGCGGCACCGAGGGCAGTGGAGCAGCCCGATGTCAATGATAGAGGAAGTGAATCATGCGCCTGATACCACTCATTGCGACAGCCCTGGTTCTCTCTATTTCCGCGCCTTCGTTCGCCCAGGAATGGATTGAGTATGCCAGCCGGGAAGATCGTTTCACGTGCAACTTCCCGGCTCAACCCATCGAAGGACATCAGGTGCAGCTCACCAACAACTCCGATAAATCGCGGACCTTCGCCGGGATCTACCTGCCCGAGAATAAACGCTATATCATCGAGGGAACCGTGCCGGCGGGCTACCCGTAACCGGGGTTCTTTCAGCAGTCGTTGGGATGGCTCGACGAGAACGGCGTCGGACTTCGATATCAGGCTGTCTACTCCAACGGATACCCGGCACCTGCCCGCGTCAACCGAGCGGGTCAGGAGCAAGGTCAGGGTCGAATTGACGCTCCCGGGGCCAATCCCGGTCAGGCGCCTCGGCCTCGCTGATCGTGAAAAACCTTTTTTGTGTACCTCATACGAGGAGGGTTAGCATGCGGTTCAAATCAGAATTTGGTCTTGCGGCGATTTGTGCGATTGCCTTCGCATGGACTGCGTGGGCGCACCATTCCCACGGCAACTATGCCGACACGTTTATGGATATTGAGGGTGTAGTCAAGGAAGTGCACCTGGTCGTCCCGCATTCCTGGGTCTACCTGGAAGTCAAGGACGCCAAAGGCGAGCCACAAATCTGGGCTCTCGAAGCAACCGGCCGGACCGGGCTCGAGAGAATTGGAGTGACTGCCGGCTACATTAAGCCGGGAGACTCCGTCAAAGCGCGGTGCCACCATCTCAGGGACGGCTCCAACGGATGTCTTCTGGGGTTTCTGAAGGTCAAGGATGGAACCGTCAAAGATTGGGACGGCAACAACGCACCGGCCCCGGCTGATTTCTGAGATGTAGGCGCCGGCTTTAGCCGGGCGCGCGCCGGCTAAAGCCGACGCCTACATCAACTAATAATTCCAGCCTTCAAATCCTGTTCAGCTTGCGCCACGTTCTCCGGCCTGCCGAGATCCCGCCAGTAATACTCATCGCTGCGAAAGGCGAGAATGTTTTCGCCCAGGGCGGAGAGACGCAGATACGAATGGATAATGGAGAAGACGCCCTCTTCAGTCATCATCGGCAAGAGGCGAGCTGAAATAACGTGGACGCCGGAAAAAGCCAGCGCCTGCAGGTACGGTGAAGACCGCACAATTTCGGTTTTCCAGCCGCAAAGCCGAAGCTGCTCGTCGAAGAGCAGGGGGCGTGACGTCTTGCGATCCTGGAGGGCCAGTGTGGCAAGAGCCTGGTTTTCCGTATGAAATTGCACCATGCGCTGAAGATCGATGGTGCTGATGACATCGACGTTGTGCAGGATAAACGGGTCCGAACCTTGACGAAAAAACCAGGCCGCCCTTTTCAGGCCGCCTCCGGTATCGAGCAGGACTTCCTCACGAGAAACCTCGATCCGCATGCCGAAGTTATCCTTCGTTTTCAGGTAGTCGAGGATCATATCGGCAAAGTGATGCACGTTGATGATCACCTCGTGAATCCCGAAGGAGCGCAGGCGTTCGAGTGTGATCTCCAATAGTGTGCGGCCGGCGACTTCCACCAATGCTTTGGGACGGCTGTCGGTCAGCGGCCGCAAGCGCGTACCGAGGCCGGCGGCCAGAATCATCGCTTTCATTTGCCCAGATTCTCCAACCCGAGATGGCGTACCACCACCTCCACTCCACTCCTTCCACTCAGACGCTTCGCCAACTGCTCCGCCAGATATACCGACCTGTGCTGTCCGCCTGTGCAACCGAACGATACCATCAAATTTTTGAAACCGCGGCGCTGATAAGCGCTCACGCTGGCGTCCACCAGCGACATGACGCTGGCGAAAAATTGATGTACGCCGTCCTGCTGAAGCAGGTAATCGATTACCGGCGCGTCTTTGCCGGTTAAGGCTTTGAAACGCTCTTCCCGGCCCGGATTCGGCAGACCCCGGCAATCGAAAACGAATCCGCCGCCATGCCCGGTCTCATCTTTCGGCATGCCCTGATGAAATGAAAAACTCGAAATCCGCACGACCAGGTTCTCGGATTCGGAAGCCAGGCTCCGCAATTTCTCTGAACCTACCATGCTTTTGAACGCATCCATCAGCGTGGGCACGGCGATGGGCAGCTCGACGTTGTGAAGCAGCCAGCGCAGGTTTCTCAGCGCATACGGAACGCTTTGCAGAAAATGCGCTTTGCGCTCATAAAAGCCGCGAAAGCCGTAAGCGCCCATGGCCTGCATGATGCGGACGTAAACGTAGGCATAGTAGTACTGCATGAATTCCTGGCGCTCGAGGCTGATGAAACCTGCCAGGTTGTCGAGATAATGGTCGAGCAGCTGCTGCCGCAGCTCGGGCGGCAGGTCCGCCTTGGCATCGTATAAAAGCGAAGCGATGTCGTACTGGAGCGCGCCTTTGCGGCCCCCTTGATAGTCGACAAAAAACGGCCGGCCGTCGCGCAACATGATGTTGCGTGACTGGAAATCACGGTAGAGAAAATACTCGTGGCCCGCGCTCAACAGGAACTTCGTCAGGCGGCTGAAGTCCTTTTCCAGGGCCTGCTCGTTGAAGGGGATGCCTGCGAGCCTCAGAAAATAGTATTTGAAATAGTTCAAATCCCACGCAATGGACTGGCGGTCGAAGCTGGCGCGCGGGTAGCACACTTTGTAGTTCAGGTCACGGCCGGCTTCGACCTGGAAGCGGGGCAACACCGCCACAACCTTGCGATACGTTTCGATCACCTTCGGAGCAATGTTTTCCCCGCTTCGATTTTTCGAGAGAAACTCGAAAAGCGTCGTGTCCCCCAGGTCTTCTTCCAGGTAAGCGCCGCGGCTCAAATCTTCAGCATAGATTTCCGGCACCGGCAGGCCATGCCGGCGAAAATGTTTCGAGAATTCGAGAAAAGCGACGTTCTCTTCCCGCACTCCATACAGAATGCCGATCGCGCTGATTTTTTGGCCGGCAAGCCGGATGATATTACGCCCCGAACCGCCGAGCTGACCCTGCAGCGGCTGCACCTGCTCGACCGGTGCGTGGAAATGCTGCTCGAAGAGCTTTTTAAGAATGTCCATGGGTACTATCAGAAAGATAACATCGAAACCCTATGTGTAGTATCCTCGGCGAGAACTTTTGAACCGAAGCGAGGAGCCATGGAGTCGAATATGAGAACACTACTTTCTGTATTGGTCATCGTCGCGATCAGTGTATCGATCGCGGCGGCACAATCGAAGGTAACGAAGGAATCCATCCCGGGAGTCCAGAATTTCGCAAAGGTCGAGACGACCGTTGCCTGCGCGGGTGCGATTACGCCGGCGTCCGTAGCGGAGATCAAAAAGATGGGGTATGCCTCGATCATCAACCTCCGGCAGGCGTCCGAGCAGGGGGCCGACATTGATGGTGAGGCGGCCGCGGCGAAGACGGCGGGGATTAACTTCGTTCACGTGCCGTTTAACGGCGCACAACCCAGCAGCGCCGCTGTGGATCAGTTCCTGAAGGCGATCGTCGATAAGGGGAACAATCCGGCCTTCATCCATTGCTCGGGCGGAAATCGAGCCGCGGCTATGTGGTTTATCAAACGTGGCGTCGTGGATAAATGGGATACCGGCCGTGCGATGGCGGAGGCCACCGAACTGGGCTTCACCAGCCAGCCGCTGAAGGATTTTGCCATTGAGTACGTCAAGGCACACCAGAAGTAGGTTCATGGAACCACAAAGACACAAAAGAATTAGCCGCGAATTACGCAGATGGGCGCATTAAGAATCTTTGATGCGCCCATCTGCGTAATTCGCGTAATTCGCGGCTAATTCTTTTGTGTCTTTGTGGTTCGGCGAATTTTCTGCTTAGACGACATTTCACCTTCATGACATTCCTGAACGAGCTCAAATTTGCGTTGCGGTCGCTTGGGCGGGCCAAGGGGCTGGTGATAACGGTGGTGCTCACGCTGGCGCTCGGTATAGGCGCGAATGCGGCCATTTTCAGCGTGGTGCGGGGCGTCCTGTTACGGCCGCTGGTTAACCGGGAGGAAGGCCGGCTCATCTATATCCAGCAGAGTGCGCAAGGCATCGGGTCCGAGAACACGGCGTTTTCGGTGCCGGAGATTCGGGATTTGCGACAGCGCATGAAAACTCTCACGGCAATCGGAGAGTTTTCGACGATCACGTTCACGATGGTCGGGCTGGGCGAACCACGGCAGGTACGGGCAGGCGTCGTCGACGGCAATTTTTTCGAAGTAATGGGACTTCGCCCTGCGTTAGGACGCCTCCTGAATCCTGGAGACGACGGGCCGGCGGCAGCAGGCGCTGCGGTCCTGACTCATCGCTTCTGGACAACGGGATTGAAAGGCGATCCATCGGTCCTTGGTAAAACAATCCGGCTTGGGACGCGCACAGTAGCCATCGTCGGCGTGCTGGAGCCATCGGATCCTTACCCGGCCGAAACGGAATTGATCGCGAACGTCGTCACGAGCCCGCACCATCTGTCGGCCACGATGGTGGAAGGACGCGAACACCGCATGACCCAGGTCTTCGGCCGTCTGGCGCCCGGCGCGGATCTCGAGGCTGCCCGGACCGAGCTGCGCGCCGTACACGGCGCGATTATGAAAGAGCATCCGGAGGCTTATTCGCCGAACGCCGGTTTTGGCATCGATGCCGCTGGTCTTCGGGACCAGATCACGGCCCGTGCCCGAACTGTGCTGCTGGTCCTGCTCGGCGCATCAGGACTCGTGTTCCTGATTGCCTGTTCGAACGTCGCAAACCTCATCCTCGCGCGCAGCGTGCGCCGGGAATCCGAACTCGCCGTGAGGGCAGCGCTTGGTGCGAGCAAAGGTACACTCCGTCGCACCTTGCTCGCCGAGAGTCTTCTACTCTGCGGGACCGGCGCGGCACTCGGCATTTGCGGCAGCGGGCCCGATGTTCTCTGTACTTGCCCGTTATGCGTCGCGGTTTTCTGTGCGTGCCCTCGATCTCACGCTTGACTCGAGCGCGTTGTGGGTGGGCGTAGCTCTTGCCCTGGCGGCAGCCGTCCTGCTCGCATTCGTGCCGCGCCTTCCCTCGGCCGATACGTCGAACGGCCTGGGCCTCGCGAGCGGCAGCCTCCGCATCACTGGTGGAACGAAGCGGCGGTTGCGCGTTTTCGCGGTCATCCAGATTGCCGCGTCATTCGTTCTGCTTGCAGGGGCCGGAATGCTGCTGAGAACGCTGCTCACGCTCCAGGCCATTCAGCCGGGTTTCGAAACCGACAGTGTTCTTGCAGTCAACGTACCCGTTGTCTCATTCGGACGCACGCCCGAACAAGTCCGTGGCTTTTATCGAGAACTGCAACAGCGGCTGATGTCCGTGCCCGGGGTCGATCGCGTGGCCGTTGGCGGCACGGTGCCGTGGCGCGACGCCGGAAGCTTTGGAAACGGCTGGGCGTTCTCGGTCGAAGGGCGAACGCGTGAAAACGGAAAAGATGATCCGCGAGCACGGTTTCGAGCGGTTTCGCCGGGCTTCTTCGCCGCGCTTGGAATCCCTCTCGTTGCGGGGCGCGACTTCAACGAGGCCGACCGTAACGGCGCCGAGCGCGTCGTGATCATCAGCGCCGGTGTTGCCGCTCAGATGTTCCCGGGACAGGATCCGGTCAATCGTCATCTGATGTGGACCGATGGAGTCATGAAATTCATCGGCGTCAGCACGGAGCCGCGCCGCATCGTGGGCGTAGTCGCGGACATTGATGATGAACGCGTCGATCCGCGGCCCGCCCTCATGATTTACCACCCCTTCGAGCAGGAAATCGGCGGCGGCCGGCTCTTTGTCCACACGCGCTCCGATCCGTACGCACTCGTTCCCATCATCACGCGAACCGTTCACGACCTCGCCACCGATCAGCCGGTCGAGCGGGCCGCCACGCTCGCGGATGTTCGGGCCGAAGTCCTCACGCCCGAGCGCCTGAATACGATCGTGTTTGGAGGCTTTGCCGCAGTCGCGCTCGCGATCTCAATCGTCGGAGTGGCCGGAGTGCTCGCGTTCTCGGTCAGCGCACGCACGCGCGAGTTTGGGATCCGTCTGGCAATCGGATCTCAGCCAAAGCGGCTGCTGGCAGGTATCGTTGGTGAAGGAGTGCTGATGGCCGCGCTCGGTGTTGCGATCGGCGGCGCCGTAGGCTTCGTCACAGCGCGCATCATCGGCAGTTACGTGACGGGAGTTCAGCTCCCCGGTCTGTTGCCGATCCTCGGATCCGCTCTCCTATTGCTCCTCGCGGCAGCAATCGCGTCACTGCTCCCCGCAGCGCGCGCCGCCCGCGTGGACGTCGTCCAGGCATTGCGGACGGAGTAGGTCAGGGGAGATTTTGAAATTGGACGAACGCGGGCTAAAGCCCGCGACTACATTGGGAATCAACATTCCCCTTGAATGTAGTCGCGGGCTTTAGCCCGCGTTCGTCTTAGAGAGAGTAATCCTATGAAACGCTTGTTTATCCTCCTGGCTTTGTCTGCTGTATGCGCCTACGGCCAAACGCCCGAGCTGAATGTGATTACGAAAGCGGCGGAAGCGCTGGGTGGCAAAAGTCGTATTCTCGCGCTGAAGACTCTCACGATCTACGGCTACGGCCAGCAAGCCTATCAGAACGGAGGCGGCAACATTACGGCATCGCCGGACGCGCCGCAGAAGTGGGTCAACGTCAATGGACTTCAGCGGACCATCGATCTGGAGCATGGCAGGATGCGTTTGCAGCAGCGCCTGGTCCAGGATTTCGTTTTTGCGTACGCCAGGAACATGAACGGCGATACACGAGTTCACCAGATCCTGGACGGTGACATTGCCTACAACATCGGGGCGGATGGCAGACCGGTGCGCGCTGCAGAGGCCGCCGTGCGGACACGGAGGATCGAAATGCTGGGCAACCCGATCTCGATCATACGGGCGGCGCTCGATCCCGCGACGAAGCTGAGCAACCTGCGCAAAGAAGGCAACCGGCAGGTCCTGGACCTCACAAGCGCGAAAGGCGACAGACTGACGCTTTCCGTCGATGGCGATACCTACCTTCCGGCCTGGATAAGCTGGGTTGGCCCGGACAATAACCTCGGCGACGTGACCTATCGCACGTACTTTGTCGGCTACCAGGTCGAAAACGGCGTGATGCTCCCCTCGGGATACAACACCACGATGAATTTCCGGAATGTGGTGTGGAACAAACTCTACGTCGACAAGAACGTGGTAGACGGACAGGTCGACGACATGACCGCTCCCGCGGTTGTGAAATCCGCGCCCTCACCGAATCCGCCGCAGCTCCAGGTCGAAGCAATTCCCGTGGCCAAAGGTGTCTGGTACCTGAGAGGCGCCGGAGGAAACTCGACATTGTTCGAGTTTGATGACCACCTGACGATGTTTGAAGCCTACGGCAGCGAGGCAAACGCAAAGGCGAACATCGACAAAGCGCGTTCCGTTGTGCCCGGCAAACCGCTTACCGAGGTCATCGTGTCGCACCACCACTTTGATCATTCGGGAGGCCTCCGTACCGCTGTTGCGGAAGGGCTGACGATTATCACGCATCGTGGGAACGTAGACCTCTTCAAAGAAATGGCATCGCGCCCCGCGACGCGATTCCCGGATGCGCTCGCGCGGAATCCGAAACCGATCAAGATCAGAGCTGTGGACGATCATCTCGTAGTGAAGGACAAGTCGATGGAAGTCCATGTCTATCGCGTGATTTCAAACAGCCACATGGCGAACGGTATCTTTGCCTACGCTCCGGCTGCACGCGTTGTCGCGTCGTGTGGTGGGGCAACAGCTATCCGGACAGCGTGAAGTACTGGAAGCTGCAGGTCGACCGGGACCTTCCGGTTCACGGAAACATGCACACCTATGCCGAAGTCATCGAGCTGCTCAGGAAGCAGACCCGAAACGCGCAGGACTTGTGTGACCGCGTGGAGAAGTCGCATTTAGCGATGCAGGGCTGCCCGGTTTCAAATCACTGATGGCCACTGCCCAATGGTGAATTTGCCAATGCACAATGATCCAATGCTCATTTAGGACTGGATCATTGTTCATTGGCAAATTCACCATTGGGCAGTGGCCATCAGTGATCAGTGATTTAAAAAACACCCCTTTTACTTTCCGTCTACAGAGAATGCGAGCAGGACATTGCCAGGCATGCCTCCGCTCCCCGCGTAACCGGAATTGACGAAGAGCATTCCACCCGCAATCGCTGCGCCCGGACCATCCAGGGAACCGCCGCGGGCCGGAACGCCGTTTACCGTTTCATAAGGCCGAACCGTGTCGAAGTCCCATATAACAGCGCCATTGGTCGTGGAGTAAGCGCGGAAGTGGCCGTCCTCAGAACCCGAGAACGCGACGCCTGGAATTGCGCTCACGGCAGCGGATTGCGCGGGACTGCACCGTTTCTTGTCACCGCATTCCGGCGGCGGCGCGTACCAGACCCTCTCACCGTTATCCAGACGA
>QHXD01000145.1:21378-21981 GCA_003223895.1 Acidobacteriota bacterium | reverse complement strand
ATGTTCGACTGGTCCGCGGCCGAGCCCCATTGAATGCCCCCAAGGGTCCCGCCCTTTCCTATACGCGTCGACCACAAAAATGCGCCCTCGCGATCAGGATCGACAGCGTGAACGACACCGGATTTCTGTCCTGCCACCAGCGCTCGCCGGCCATTGGATAGCGTCACTAGAATCGGCGCAGATGCAAAGTCGAGATCAGGGCCGTTCGCGTCGGGACAGTTTGCCTTGTCCGGCATACGGCAGGCGCTGTTGTACGCATCTGCGGCAGTCATTTGGCGGGACCATAGAATTCTCCCTGTATCGCGGTCCAGTGCCATGAAGGCGTCACTGTTGGCAGTCGCAGGGTCGCTGTAGTTGTCGCCGGTAGTGACGTAGAGCACGTTGCGTTGAGGGTCAATCGCGGGACTCGTCCAGATCGGCGCGCCCGATGGTCCCCACATCTGAGTTCCGGCTTTGTTCTTTCTAGTCGGCTGCGCCTCTTCGGTGATCGTGTACGTTCTCCAGACCTGGTCGCCGGTGGCGGCATTCAGCGCTACCAAGCTGCCGCGAAAACGGCAGCACTCATAGTCGGCCGGCACGCTGGCGATTTCTTCGCCCGACGCG
>QHXD01000145.1:19031-21340 GCA_003223895.1 Acidobacteriota bacterium | reverse complement strand
GATAGTTGTCTATTTTCGTTTTCCACAATAGCTTTCCGGTTGCCGCGTCCAACGCATAGACGTTAGCAGCCAGATCACCGAAAAACGCTACGAAGCGCGCGCCGGAGCCGGTTTCGATGCGTGCAATCGTTACCGCAGCCCGTACTCCCGAAGCGGCCTGAAAATACCAGTGGATGCATCCCGTGGCGGCGCTGAGAGAATAGACGAGCCCGCTTAGACTACCGACGAATACGCGGCCGCCCGCAACGACGGGCTGAGCATTCGCGCTCAGGTCGCCTGGAAATCCAAACGCCCATTTCACTTTCAAACGCGGAACACTGGCCGCGGTCAGTCCGGCGCCGGCCGCACCCTGATAGCGAGTGTTGGAGCTGGTTACACCCCAGCCATTCCAAACCGGCCCCGCCAGCGGATTGGCGAAGTTGCCGGGCGCTCCGGTACAAAGGGCCTTCGGCGCAGGCGTCGTGTCCAGGGGTTGTGCAAAGGATTTTCCGGTGACAAACTCGGCGAGGGCGCGACGCTCGGCCGGACTTCGGCGATTCGCCATGGAAATCATAGGCCCGCTTTCGAGCGCAGCGAGAACCCGATCCGGCGACATCTGGCGAAGCGCCTCACGACTCGGCGCCCGGTCGTTACCGCCGTCGTGACACATCGCACAACTCTGTGTGTAGATCGTTGCACCATCCTCCGCCAGAGACCGGCCGGCGGTGAAGAAAATCAAGGCAACGCAAACAACGGCACAGTGAGCCAACTTTTTCATAGGCACTCCACGTAGCGAATGTGTTTGCGCGGGAGTATAGCTCAGATCAGGCGCGGCCATTACTTTCGGTTGAGATTCGCGTTTAACCTTATTCTGGCGTTCCCAGCCGCGGAGCGGCGTTAGAATGTAGCCCACGGCGAAGCCGTGGGTTTCAGACGCGACAAACATCAGACCCGAAGGGGCGAAGGATTCCACTGCAACGTTTGTCAGGCGGTGACCAGCGCCCGCAGCTCCCTCGGTAAAACGTACTCGATACCATGCTCTGACACCCGCTCTCGCAGGGAAGCGACTACGGCAAATCGAACCTGCGCGGGCAGCGCATCCAATTCTCGGCGGAATCGGGCCACCCCTAGTTCGCAAAACGATGCCGGAAAGAGCTTGGTCGTAATGAAACCGTGTGGAAACGACTGTTCGATATTCGCCTCCAGCCCAAACCAGTGCCTCGCCATCATGCTGTCCAACTGCACCCAGTAAGGTATTCGCACCAGGCGCATCCGGTTTTCTGAAGCGAGGACATCCTTCTCCTGGTCCGCCTTGATTTTCATGCTATTTCGGTAGTGTTCGTCCCCATCGTATTCCACCAAGACGGTTGAAGTGTTCGTACGGAAGGCCATGTCGAACCGACGCCCGAAAACTGGAATGGCCACTTGCCCACCGGCCCACTGGTCACCCACAAGTTCCCGGAGCGCTGCAGCCAGCTTCCGTTCGGTAAGACAGGACTGGATCACGATGTTCATGCACGTTCCCAAATCCGCCTAACGCCTGGCAATGAGCCGGCGCGTCTTTTGCGGCGGCTCTATCGCGTTGTTGGCCGTCTTTTCTCATGGTTGCGTTATCGAGTACTCGATGCTCACCTGTGCTCTGCTGAACAGTCCTGTAGGCACCGACACCTTTGACACTTGAACCAGAGTTGTTTTCGGAACGTCAGTTGAAATCATTATGGTGCGATCAGTTAACCAGCGCACATCAGTCTTTGGCCTGGTCCAGTTTGCGAGGTAGTCACCGTGAGGATACTGTGCGACGAAAGTGTTGCCGAGACCCGTGTCAACTCGAGTGCCTCGAGGGACGATTGAAACTTGGGTATCGAATTCTGAAGGTCCATCGCAATCACCTGTAAAGATCACGATTGCCAGTTTGCCATCTGGCGAAGCGACCCGAGATACTTCTTGATTACCACAGCCGTCCCAGACACATCCGCTTATACCGTAGAGAATCGTTCCAATTAGTAAGAATGTCGTGTGCTTTCGACGCATTCCCGCAAGCCTCCAGTATTCGAGTTGTCCGCCCAAGGGTCTGCGGTTGAGCGGCCGCGCTTCTCAGCGGTCCGCTCCTCGGTAGCAGTGGATGGTTAATCCTTGCCCCGCAGGGACTCTCACCCTGAAAGAAGCGCCAAGCTTCGCTTTGGCGCACTAAACGGCACACGCTTGAGCCGCGGCCGGCATAGCTCAGTCGTGGCTGTCAACGAAACACGAACAAATCGATAGGCTCGACGATGGCCTGTTCAACGGCCTCAGCACCGTAACGCCGCAGCGCTGCGAGACCGCTCTCCAAC
>QHXD01000145.1:13938-19000 GCA_003223895.1 Acidobacteriota bacterium | reverse complement strand
CCTCCAGCCGAGAGCTTGTCCGCATAGGCCTTCCAACTCGGGGCGACCGTTTGCGTAATCACCTCCGAAGCAGTCATGTGGAATCCTGCTGTTTCGAACAGCTCGCGAAGTTCGGCGCAATCCGGCAGGAGTTCGTCAAGCACCGCATGACTTGACGGAAAGAATGGAACATAGGGGTATCTTCGAATCTGTTCACGGGTGCCAGTTCTGACAAACACCACGCCTTGCTCACGAAGTACTCGGCGACACTCACGAACAGCCAAAACTCGGTTATCGAAATGATGAAAACTCATGGACATTAAGATCATGTCAACCGATTCTGATGGCAGGGAAATGGCTTCCGCCGAACCGTGCTGGTACGTGACGCGGCCATCACGCTTCTTTTCACGCGCTCGTTCCAGCATCTTCTCCGATGGATCGATTCCTATAACCTCAGACCTGAAGTAAACCGCGAGGGCCTCGGAGAACCGCCCTGTGCCACAGCCGAGGTCGAGAATTCTGACGACGTTAAGACCGCGGACATGCGCTTCGAGGGCGTGCATCCAAAGGTCGAGCACTTCCGGACCGTGATCGCGACCGCGGTCATAGCCCGCCGGGATGTCAGTCAGGTCGTAATTCATTATTTCAGTAGCCGTCCAACGGCCAGGGCTTTAGCCGGTCACGCGCGCCGGCTTCAAGCCCGTGGTGGCCCTGGTCGCGCCGAGAAATGTCTTTGGCACCTCGCCGGCCATTACGTGTCGATCATCTAAATCGACTAGATAAAAGCTGTCTTCGGGTCCCTGTTCATTCATGGAGGTCACGTCCCGAATCTCTGCGTCCGTGTACCGGTCTCCCCGCAGTCGCTCCGAAAAAGATGCCTTCCTCCAGTGAATCATCGGCGGCATAGATCGAATGACGAGTTTACGAAGACGCTCAACTTTCATTTTGTAGAAGAGATTCGGTGCCTCTTTGTATTCTTCTAAAAACTCGACCCAGATGTAGTAATCAACCTCAAGCGAGCCACCTTCAAGTCCAGTGAGTCTTCTGCGAGGGCCATTCGAACTGTTTCGTTTACCACGTGCGAGATAGATTGGTCGGATTTTGCTGCCTTTCGGCTCAGGGCCTTATGAACTTCAGGATCAAAATAGACGGTGGCGCGTTTCGAATCTTTCATGCCCTGAGAATAGCGGTTCACCAAGCGGGCGTCAAAGCTGTTGTCTGGCTAACGGCGGGTTATGCCTCGTTTTGAAAACAACCGCAGTTATTGTTTTCGAACGATACACTAGAATTCGCAGTCTCAACCAAGATCCTCTCCTGTTCCTTTTGATTCGTGGTACGAGCGAGCTTGATCTGGATTTGGTAGATCACTCCATTGCGTTCCCACCACAGCTGGCTGCAAAAGATGCGTCGCTTCCAGGTTCAGTGTAATAGAGCGATATGCTTAGCTTCAAAGCCACCGTAACGCCGAATGGCGTTACGGCGAGGGCTTGAGCCGCGTGTTCTTTGCGTCGGCTCCAAGCCCGAGTTAGCCCGCTTGGTTGCGCTTGGACGAAGGCATTGCTGAGATTACCGAGCGCAGGAGAGCATTGAATATGTTGTAGCCACCCTCCGAAACCGTGCCCGACGCCAACTTGATGTTCGGCTTAGATTTGCTGTAATCGAACCGGTATTCCGGACGCAATGCGTCTCGTTTCGTCGATTTTTTCTTACGAACCAACGTTTTCTTCATAGTCTTTGCGCTCTGTACGCGTCGCCTTTCGAGCGCTTAGGACACGCACTCTGTTGTCGATACTCTATTTGCATAGACTAACGTTGAAAGCGGCGTGCAGACAGCTCACGCGACGAACTGTATGCCGATCGCGTTCTCCGTACAACTTGCGCCGCGAGTTGTACGCCGATCGCGTCCTCCGAACAGCTTATGCAAGGGTGCACTCTATCTCGAGAGTTTCCTACGACTTGAAGGCTGAGAACAGCTTGGTGAGGCTTTCCTTCGCGTCCCCGAAGAGCATGACGCATTTCGGATTGTAATAGAGATCGTTGTCCACGCCGGCGAAGCCCGGACGCATGCTGCGCTTCAATACGATAACCGATTTTGCACGTTCAACTTCCAGAACCGGCATTCCGTAAAGCGGGCTGCTCTTGTTGTATTTGGCCGCGGGGTTCGTCACGTCATTTGCGCCGACAATGATGGCGACGTCGGCTTCGCCAAAATACGGGTTGATCTGGTCCATGTCATACAGTTGATCGTAGGGAACGTTGGCCTCAGCAAGCAGTACATTCATATGACCTGGCATGCGCCCCGCTACCGGGTGGATGGCGTATTTGACGTTGATGCCGCGCTTCATCAGAATGCTCGCCAATTCACTGACGCCGTGCTGGGCCTGGGCGACGGCCATTCCATAACCCGGAACGATGATGACGGACCTGGCGCCGTCGAGAAGAACAGGAACCTCCTCATGCATAATGCTGCGGACCGTTCCCTTGGCGGACATCGCTTCCGAACCCTCCGGTTCTGCCGCGATTTTGCCAAAGGCGCCGAACAAAACATTCACGGCCGAGCGGTTCATGGCCTTACACATCAGAAGAGACAGAAGGAAACCTGAAGTTCCGTCGAGTGAACCCGTGATGATCTGGATCTTGTTCATGAGCACGAAGCCCATGGCAGCATCGGCCATACCGGCGTAGGAATTCAACAGCGATATGACCACCGGCATGTCCGCCGCGCCGATCGGAATGACAAGAAGGAATCCGAACAGCAAGGCGAGGGCAACGACGAGATAGAAGAGTCCGCTGGCCGACGGCTGGATGATCAAGTAAAGGAGGCTGCCGACCATGACCGCAAGCAAGGTGATATTGGACTGGTTCTGGCCTCGGTAGGTGATTGGAGATCCCGGCAGAAGCCCCTGCAACTTTCCGGCAGCCATGAGGCTTCCTGTGAACGTCAGGCCGCCGATGGCGACTTCTGCGCCGAGCGCCGTCATCAACACCATGCCGATCCCGTTCTGATGCCGGATGTATTCGGATATTCCGATGAGAGTAGCCGCCAGCGCGCCGAGGGAATGCGAGAGGGCTGTTCGTTGCGGCACGGCTGTCATGGGCACCCAGTATCCCAGGCTGCCGCCGACAATGGTGCCGATTGCGAGTCCTCCAATGATCCATCCGTAAGTGACGATCTCCGGGTGAAACAGAGTACCGACAATGGCCATGAGCATGCCGAATTCGGCCAGAAACATGCCCCTGCGCGCCCACTTCGGTGAGCTCAGCCCCTTCAAACCCAGGATGAAGAGGACAGCGGAGACAATGTAGAAAAAGCTCAATACCTGCCTCGGATCGAAGCGGCCGGAGGACCTTAGCTGCGCCAACCACAAAATGAGTCCTGCCAATAAGGCGAACGGGATCGGCAAAGCCAAACGGCCGATCCGGCGAAGTCTTGACTGCGACTTCACTACGGCACCTTCGACAGGCGCTTTCCTGAACATTTTCAGCATGCGATCGGTGATCAGAAAGCCGCCCACCACGTTTGTTGATGAACAGGCGACAGCGACGAAGCCGAATAGCGTGCTCAGCAAGCTGTGGCCCGATCCCGCAACCAAAAGTGAGCCGACCAGCGAAATCCCCGACATGGCATTCGTGGCAGACATGAGCGGCGTGTGCAACAGAGGCGGCACGCGCGAGATGATGTGATATCCGAGAAAGCCGGCAAGTATGAATATGTAAAGCCCAATTTCAAGGTCTGTCGTCATGAAGTCCCCTGAACTCCAGCGCCGAGTGCGGCCTTCACTGCCGGATGGAGGATCTCTCCCTGATGCGTGACAAGAGGACCGCGCGTCAGCTCGTCATTCAGGTCGAGATGAACTCTTCCTTCTTTGAGGAGGTGGGTCAGAAAATTCGTGACAGTTCGCGCATACATCTGGCTGGCATGATATGGCATCGTGCTGGGGAGGTTCATGGTGCCGACAATGAGCACACCATGCCTGGTGACTTCGCGTCCCGGCTCCGTGAGAGCACAATTTCCCGACTGCTCTGCAGCAAGGTCGACAATGACGGAACCGGCTCGCATGCCTTTGACCATATCTTCGGTGATCAGGATGGGCGCGCGCTGGCCTGGGATAAGAGCTGTTGTGATGACGACATCCGAAGCCGACAGCCATTTCGACATCATCTCCTGTTGCTTCTTGTAGAACTCTTCCGACTGGGCCTTCGCATAACCGCTCTTATCTTCGGCATCCCTTGCATCCAGCCCAAGCTGTGCGAACTTCGCCCCCAGGCTCTCCACCTGCTCCTTAACGGCCGGGCGCGTGTCGTATGCCTCCACGATAGCGCCAAGCCGCCTGGCCGTGCCGATTGCCTGCAATCCTGCCACGCCTGCGCCGATGATGAAGACGCGCGCGGGGGTCATGGTGCCGGCTGCAGTCATCAGAAGAGGAAAAAATTTCGGCAGATGCGTCGCCGCAATGAGCACCGCCTTGTAGCCCGCAATTGTGCTCATGGCGCTCAACGCGTCCATCGGTTGAGCCCGCGTGATCCGCGGCATCAGTTCCATCGAAAAGGCAGTGACCCTGCGTTGAGCGAGCGCTTTGATTCCGCCGGCGTTCGCGTACGGCTGGAGAAATCCGATCAGGACCGATCCTTCTTTCATCTGCGCTATTTCATCGGTTGCCGGCGGCTGGACCTTGAGCACGATGTCGGAGACGGCCAGGACATTCGGCTCGACGCGTGCGCTCTTCTCCGTGTAGGCAGAGTCTGAAAATCCGGCTGCCATGCCGGCCCCACTTTGAACAAGTACGTCCACGCCCAGGCTTGTGAGCTTCGCAAGGATCTCGGGAACCAGCGCGACGCGCCGTTCGTCCGGCGCTGTTTCCTTCGGAACGCCGACAATGGTCCGCGCAGGATTACCGTCCGTCATTCAATTCCCCCAATTGGTGGCAATCTTTGTGCCGCTATACTACCTGCTGCGCTGCGATAGGACTAGTGCGTATTTCTGGCGGGAATAGCACATGAGGGGAAATATTGAAATTGGACGAATCCAGGAATTAGCCGCGAATTACGCGGATTACGCGAATGGGCGCATTAAGTATTCTTT
>QHXD01000145.1:2715-13924 GCA_003223895.1 Acidobacteriota bacterium | reverse complement strand
TTCGCGGCTAATTCTTGGATTCGTCCTACCACACTTCAGTCTTGAGGCTTCGTGGGGCAATCCGATACTCCCTGAGGCCTCGCACGAGTTGCTCGGTTGGCGCTTTTCCTCCGCAGATGCGAACATGGCGCGAACCGATATCCGGCACAACATTAAGTAAGGGAGACAAATCGATTTCGCCAGTTCCGTCCTCGGTCTTGATAATTCGCTTCCGAGTATAGGGCCAGTCATCCGGCCATTCGCGGGTCAGCACGGGGTGATATCGAAAGTTGTCGGGAAACCGGTCTTCCAATTCGCGGAGCTCGTCATGGCACATCAGCTGACGCGGATTTCTCACGCTGACAATAAGCACATAGTGAGCTCCGGAATCAAAACGACGGAACGCCCGCCCGAATCCAAACAGCGCCATATAGCGAATATGCGCAAGAAAAGGAGTTATGCCTGTCGAGAAGGCAACGGCGACGAAGTTTTGTTCGGACCACCAGGTATCCGGCTCGAGGGCCAGGCTCTTTGATTGGTCGAGAATTCTGTGCTCGTGAACCCTGAGAAAATTCCCTTTTGGGTCGGCGTCTACACGAACACCAATCGTGTCGCCCTCATGAATTTCTCCGGTCTGCCACCACACGGTTTCCAGGCGGCGCTGCGAACTGATACTGCAATTTGAACGCATGTAGAGCTGCTTGTGATATTTCTTGCTCTGCCCGCCGAAGGGTTCGGCCAGAAATGCGGCTCCGGGCCTCATGCCATCCTCAATAGGCTCGTCTTTTGCACCTACGCGCAAAGAAACCGGCAACGTGAGTTCTACTCCGCGCAGCTCTCCCTCATGGAGCGTCCTGACTCTGGTAATCGTCGCAGGCGCCAATATGAGTGACATACGCCTTCCTCACTTGAAAACTGCGTCTACCGAAAAAACACTTATCAGTGCGTCCACTACGGACTTTTCAACTGGCGGACCTGTACGACTTGTGGAATTGATGAATTATAAACACTTCGTATTGGCACGCAATCTTTATCAAACAGAGAAGCGTTTCCTGCGGCTATTGACTGATTGCGTCGCGAGCGCGTAGAGTACCACCGCTCCATTCAAAGCAGAGCGTACGGTTGCAAAATCTGAGCAGAAAGCGGCAAACCAGGTCAGCTCCCGCCCATCCGCAGGCTGTTGCAACGGCTCCACTAGATTGTTGGTTTCGCGCCGCTTCCCCAACGCCAACTTCCGATCTCTGCCGGAGTGCGGCGAGACTTCGTCGCGGAGTTGATGTAGGAAAAGACGCATTTTGGTCGTGAAACAGAGGAAGGAGAATTAAACATGTGTGATTATTCGCTTCAAGGCATACAGAATCGCCTTGCTGAAGAGGGTGAGGTCCTGGTCGTCCATCGATTCTTCACAGGATCGAAAGGGCTAACCTTGCCCGAATACCTTAAACCGGCCGAACCAGCAAAGGGCTTGATGGCGGCTCTAAGAAACATGTTTGCCGCTGGGCCCAGGGCTTGCGCAGTCTGCATTCCTGACGGGGCTCAACTCATTCTCCATCGGATCTCGCTGCCACTTCAGCAAGCTCACTGCCTACAGGCTACCGAAGCGGTAACCTTCCGCCAAATGTCCGCGAATGCTGGAACCTATCGAGATGCTGTTGAGTTCAAGAACGGACTAAGACTTCGCCTGCAGGATCTGGAGGAGGGCCAGAGCGTCGAAGTCCTGGCGCTCTCGTCCGATAAGGCCGGTATTCAGGAGAGAAAGTTCATTGCTGCCCAGGAGGCCTAGCTATGGGGAGGGGGCCTGAGCCCCCTCCCGGCCGTCAGGCTGCAGATCGAGCAGCGATCTTGTGGACGGTCGAATTTGAAACTTCGAATGTCTGGATGCGGGGTGTTCCCTCTACCAATTTCGACAACTCTCGAACGACTTCGGAATAGCCCCCGCTGTTATAAGCTTCCGCGTGCTCCTTCTGGTCCCAAAAGCTGATTCCTACAGCTTCCGTTCCGTTCGGTTGAACGAACGTAACTTCGTCACGGAAGCCTTTCTGCTTGCGCAGTATGGGCAGAATTTTCTGCTCAATCGTCTGAGTGAATTCAGCCGCGTTGTTCGACTTAAGACGCATTGATACAATTCGAGCAAACACGTAAACCTCCTTCCGAAATTCAGTCTCTAAAATTATCGGACTGTGACCCGTATTTTTTAAGCTTTTTCTGCGCTTGCTGTAGCGGCGGTCTATGACCGCCGGTCAAAACCGGCGCTCATGGAAGGTGTGAATGAATTGCAGGGAAGGGTGTTCCCCTCCTCGGAGAGGAGGGGAGGCTGCGCCATCAAGAAAATGCACCGAAGCCTCCTTATGAAGGCGCAGACGGGGTGGTCAGTCCCGGATAACGTTACAACGTCAACATTTACCATAATGACCACCCCGTCTGCGCCGCTTCGGAGGCTTCGCGCCTTTTTCTTACTGGCGCAGCCACCCCTCCTGTTCCAGGAGGGGAACACCCTGTCCTGGCGATTCATTCACACCTTCATAGAGCGCCGCTACAGTAGGAATTTGCCGATAGCAGGTGCCACTTCGGGTTTCTCGAGGTGGACCAGATGGCCTGCGCCCTTCACGATCATGACCTCCGCGTTTGGGATGTGTTCGCGCCAGAGCTGGGCCTGGTGGACGGGAATGATTTTGTCCTCGTCGCCCCAGACAACCAGGGTGGGCATCTGCAGGCGGTGAAGATACCGCGGCAGCCTCGAATCGATCGGGTGCTCCCACAGGAGGCGAGCGACGGTTGTTGATTCACGATAACGGGCGGCAAGGAATTCGACGTCGATGTTGGCCGGCAGACGGTTCTTCAGCACCTCGAAGTTTGAGGCCAGCATAGGGACCACCTGTTCGCCCGGGGTGGAGATGATGTCGAGCGTTGGGTGTTCGGGATCGTGCATCCCGAAGGGAGCGATCAGCGCCAGTTTCTTCACACGGTGGCCATGCTCACTGGCGAACTTTGCAGCGAGGTAACCGCCCAGAGAAAGACCAACCAGGTTGAATGTGTCGAGCTTGAGCGCATCGAAGAGTTCGAGGTAATGCATTACGTAATCGTGGATCTCGGTGAAAGTCGTATCGTCGCCGGACTCGCCCCAGCCTGGATGATACGCGGCAATCACGCGGAATTTGTCCGTCCAGGCTTCGGCAAAATCGAAGCCGTCAACGGTGCCGGCGCCGTGGAAGAAGACGAGCGGATCTCCCTTGCCTGCGGTGTATAAAACAGTCTTCACGCCATCGATGGTGTATTCCTCACGCACAAGTTTGCTCATCGATTTTCCCCTTTCCTCAGGCGCGGGATCACTTCCTCCGCGAAGAGCGTCAGGTTCTTCACGGTCTTCCAGTGGGGCATGTCTGCCACATGCATCACGCTGTTCAGGTGATTCGTCTTCATCTTCTCGGCCCATTCGCCCATCTCATTCGCAACCTTCTCAGGCGTACCCACCGAAATGAAGAACGCGCCACTGATGGCCTTGAAATCGAAGGCACCGTGCATTTTGTCGGCGCCCGCGGACCGGATCTTCAACTGCTCGACGGAAATGTAGCCCGGCGGCGCCAGCCATTGCGGGGTGCTGCGCGCATAGTCCTCAAAGAAGCGTTGCAGGTGCACGGGGTATTCTTTTTCCGCCTCCTCCTGCGTTTCCGCGACATAAATAAAGTTCAGCAGCGGCAACTGGTCCGGCCGGAGAGTGTGGCCGTAGTGGGCGGAGCGCTCGCGAAGTTTCTCGTTCAGCTCCAGCGCTTTCTGCTTCGGGACGAACACGGACGAATAGCCGAAGCCGAGCTCGGCTGCAAGTTCGATCGTTTCCGGGCTTCCCGTCCCCACGATGTAGCACGGCGGATGCGGTTTCTGATATGGGCGCGGCCACGGGTTGAGGAACCGATAGGTATAGAACTTGCCGTAATACGTCGTCGGGCCGTCCTCTTTCCATGCCTGCAGCATGATCTTGAGCGACTCTCTGAACCGTTCCCGCGACGTCACCGGATTCACCGGATTCGACCAGTACTCCATGCCGGTGCCCAGCGGGAACGCGATTTCAAGACGGCCCTTCGAAAGGACGTCGAGAATCGCATACTCCTCGGCCAGCCGGTTCGGCAGCATGAAATTCGGCGGCACGCCCCAGACACAGATCTTCGCCCGCTTCACCTGTGGAACCAGTGCGGCGGCGACAACGTTCGGCGTGGCCATCATGCTGTATACGGTATTGTGATGCTCGTTCAGGACGATCGCATCGAAACCCAGCTTATCCGCCAGCACAAGCTGCTCGAAATAGCGTTGATAGAGTTCATGCCCTTTTTCCGGGTCGTAGTACTTGTTAGGAAAACTCACCCAGGTGGATTTGAACTCCTTGTGGTTTTCCGGCAGATGCGCGTACGGCATAAAGTGCATGACGTTAAATCGAAGAGCGCCGCTCATTGTGTTCTCCTGTGCGTGTTGAAACTCCCCTCCTAAGTTAGCCTAAGTTAGGAGGGGTGCCGTTCGCGCGTTTTTTAGCGAACGGCGGGGTGGTTCCTCAAGGGAACCACCCCGTCTGCGCCAATTTCGGTTGCTTCGCGGCATTTCTTGATGGCGCAGCCACCCCTCCTAACTTAGGAGGGGAATCGTCGCGCCCTCCAATTCATCTTCCTTTACAATTCCGAACACCCAAAACCTCATCGTGCCTCGCAGGCTGTGGGATTCCAGCCTTTCGCATCGGGTTCCTTCCTGTAATGCGTGCTGATGACCATCGGCTGAGTCAGATACTGCGGATCCTCGATGATGGTCTGCAGAATCAGCCAGTCCACACCGTTCGGTCCCGGAACTTTGTCAAAGAACTCCGTCACCTTCGCGCTCCCGCTGTAAGGAGGACCATTCTTGCGAAGGTATCCCGGACGCATGTTTGTGGTCACAACCTGGAGGTATCCTCCGCGGCCTCCCGCAGGGATCCACTCGGCCACAGACTGGCCCTGCAAAGTCGGCTGTCCGGCAGGCGCCGGTTCGCCAAAGCGGAAAAGACGAGTCTGTGTTCCGGCATCCGTGTCAACGCGCAACGTATTGTCATTTTCCCAGGTGATATGCAGGCGTCCGGGAATGCGCATGAGGAAGGGAGGGCCATAGGCTTTGCATCGATCGCCGGCCGCCTCGTCCTTCGCCGGATCCCACAGGTTACCCACGCGACGTCCTTCGGCATTCAGGGGAAGGCTTGCAAAGTCCCCTTTTTTTGGAGTGATCATTCGCCATTGCCAGTCTTCGGTGACGTAGGAGACCCAGTACCCGGTCATATCCACTCGCGCGGCCGCTTTGGGAGTTTGGGGCGGCGCAGGCGCACTGCCTCGCTGGCCCTGGGCCCAGATTGAAGCCGGCAGACCAAGAAAAACGAGTGCCGCAAGAGCGGCTGGAATTCTGTATCTCATTTCACGCTCCTGTATACGGCTTCAACGAACATGTCGGTAGTCCAGGCGCCAGTGGTGGAACCGTATAGGGGATCGTAGTCCCGAGTGGGTTTGGCCGCCTTCACCTGCTCCAGCGTCATGCCTTTTCCTTTGAGGTTCTTGATACGGTCGCGAATGATCGTCACCATGTCGCGATACTCCACAACGTCAGCCTCGTCGCAGATTCTTCCATGAGCCGGAATGATGAGCGTCCCGCCCTCCTGCTCGTGAGCGGGAATCGCGATGTCGAGAATCAGGTTCAATCCATCGAGAACACCCTGGATGCTGCCGCCCTCCTGTAGATCGATGACGGGATACCTGGTCGTCACAAAGATGTCGCCGGTAGCCACCACGTCGGAACGGCGGAAGAAAACGATGCTGTCGCCGTCGCTATGCGCGGATGGAACGTGAATCACCTGGATCGGTTCATTGTTGAAGTAGACTTCTTTCTGGCCCTCAAAGAATGTCTCCGTCGGCAACGCTGCGGTCGGCGCCGGAGGCTGCCGGCCGCTCAGCGTGTCCAGCACATGTTCGTGGGCGACGATCGCCGCACCAGTCGTCACATCCGAGATGTCGCGCGTGACGTTGGCGCCGGTGATGGTGACGCCCGCTCTTCGCAGAATCTGATTACCACCCGTATGGTCCGGATCGGCGTCGGTATTGATGATGTAGCGAATTTTGCCGCTGCCCACCGGAACGACCGGCAGAATGCCGCGAATGGTTTCCGTGACGTGTACCTGTTCCCGCAGCCTCTGCGCTTCGTCCAGCTTGGCGAGGGCCGCAAGAATCTTGTCGGACATCGCAGCCGTCTGCGTGTCCACGATCACGATGCCCTGTCTGCCGACCTGCACCGCGCTGTTGACGCCGGGACCTGAGAGCATGTAGACGTTGCCCTGAACCGGGAGGATCTGGATCTCCTGGGCTTGCGCCAAATTCGCGAGAGCGGCCACCACGACGACGGATATGAAGAGTTGCTTTTTCATCACTGCGCTCCCTTCAACCTGGCCCGGAACTCCGGATACAGCGTCTCGGCGCCTCCTCGGGCACCTTCGGCCGGAATCCCCAGCTTCGTCGTCATCTCTTTGATAAACGGGTTCTCGCCAGGCAGGTAATGCGGAACCGCACCCTTGTCGCGGGTCGTCACTTCTTCCACGTACGTGCATGGATAGAGCAGGTTTCCATTAAAATTTGTGTTCTGCACAAAATCGATGGTCCTGACGTAAGGTTCCTCCAGATATGCGGGGTCCTCGAGCATCAGAACATACGTCAGGTATTCTCCATGCCGCAGGAAATGCTCCGTGAGGACCGCCCGGTCGCTGGTTGGCGTGCCGTTGCGGCGAATCCAGCCTGTCTTGATGTGCGTGGTCGTGACCGTCAGGATGTTGTTGTTCCACTTCCCTGTTGAAAAACCCATCCAGGTGTGCAGAGCGTTTTCGGGCGGGTGAGGACGTCCATCCATCCAAATTGTGCGCCACTGCTCATACGTCGAGATGTATTGCCGAATCGCAACGAGCTGCTGCGACTCCGGGTCTCTTTCTTCCCAGATTCGAAGTACCAGCGGCCCCCGGTAGATGTAGGAGGCAATGTGCACACGGCACTGGTGCTCCTGCAGGGTCAGACGGGATGCGTCCCAGCTTTCCGCCCTCAGGCGGGCCGCATCATTAATAGGAAGGCCGGTATAGTCACCCAGACCCACTCCTGGCCCACGGTCCGGCTGATCCTCGTGCATCCTGGGGTTCCAAATCCCTGATAACTCGACCTGAGCCCAGGCCTGGTGTCCCGTCAACGTCGTAATCATCAGAACCAGATAACCTAAAAGTGCTATCCGAATACGCCTGTTCATTTTGTCCTCCGGTGGTTCAGGACTTATAACTTTCCGGTATTTTTCCGTCAATTTCGATTTTTTTCTTTTTTGTGGACTGGACTGTATGGCCCCACGTTAAGGTGCCTGCCTGATATCGAGTCCCCTCACGACCAGGGATGGCCGGAAGAACAAGGGCAGGACGCCGGAGGAGTGAGAAAGACGATGTCTACGGAGCCGCAGATGACAATAGTTTACGCAGGTGTGGACCAAGACCTCGAGAACGCGCGCGCCCTTGTCGAGGATCTACCCTGGAAAGAGAATCCACAAAAATACCGAAAGCCCGCGGAAACCATCCTGCGAAGAGTTCTCCAGGTAGATCCCGGAAACCGGAAGGCAATGGCGCTGATTTCAAAAGTTCAGGCTCCGCTGCCATCTCCTTCGTCATTCGAGGTTGGATACGTTGTAAATGTTGCAGCGAAACCAGCACCGAAAAAGCAGGAACGGCAAAAGTCCGGCTACGGATTTCTTCTCGTCGCTGCAGCCGGTGTTATAGGAATTGTGATGCTGGCCAGGCACTGGACCCCACAGAAAGCGGAATATGTTGCGACAGCGTCCGCGAGTGCGGCAACGATACGCGCGATCCCGGTTTCCTCCGAAGCTCCACCCGTTGACGCACCACTCATGGACCTGTTGCCGTCGACGGATAGTACGCCAGTAGCTGAGGAAATCGCGGCTCCGCCGCTCGCACCGGCAGTGCCGGCGAATACTGCTGCGGCTCCTGCTCCGGCTCCAAAGCCGCCTGCCCAACCGGCTGTGCTTCCTGAGAAAGGAACGCTCGCCCTGAGCTCTCCAACAACCGTGGACATCTACTCTGGAGACAAATACCTCGCTTCGCTGCCGACCACACTGGAGCTGCCGGCAGGAACGCACACGCTCGAATACCGTCATCTCGATCAGCGTAAGCTAGTTAACCATGTCGTGCGCCCCAACGAGACAACGACGGCGACCATCACGTTTGACGTGACGGTCCAAATTAATGCCAAACCGTGGGCCCAGGTTTTCATTGAGGGGTCCCCGAGGCAACCGTTAGGGCAGACGCCTCTGAGTGACGTTCGAGTTCCTATTGGAACGGTGCTGGCTTTCGAAAATCCAAATTTCTCAGGAAAAACTTATCGGGTCACCGGTACGGAATCGGAGATTGTCATCAGCTTCCCATAGAGGCATTCCAGGAGATTGCTCGACGCTCTCAACTCAACGTACGCGTCAAAGCGAGGATCGACGAGAAAGGCGAGCTCTTCGTCCTCAGCACAGAAGGCGAAAGTCCCGTGATGAACACAGCAATCCGGACGGCCATCCAACAGTGGAAGTTCTCGCCCACCGTCGATCAGACCGGGCCGCGCTGCGTGGAGACGGAAATCCCGATCGTGATCAAGCCTTAGCGGCTGATGATATTCTTGCAGAATGCTACGACGATACTTTCTAACGATCACGCTGCTTTTGGGGTTCGTCCAGGCCTGCTCCGCACAACAGCGGGGAAACCCTGCTCTCGACCCCAAAAGCCCGGGCATGAACCAAACCGCGCCCGCGACCTATCAGGTTCTGGTCTCCACCAGCAAAGGAGACTTCACCATCAAGGTCACGCGCGAATGGGCGCCCAAAGGCGCAGATCGCTTCTACAATCTCGTCAAGAATGGCTTTTATAGCGATGTCCGGTTTTTCCGCGTGCTTCGCAGTCCGCGTCCCTTCATGGCGCAATTCGGAGTCAACGGCGATCCCGCAGTCACTGCCAAATGGTCGGACGCTAATATAGATGATGACCCTGTCACCCAGCACAACACGCGCGGCATGGTCTCCTTCGCAACGGCCGGACCCAACACTCGCAGCACACAGCTTTTCATCAACTACGGCGATAACTCGCGCCTCGATCCGTTGGGTTTCTCGCCCTTTGGCCAGGTTGTGATGGGAATGGAAGTGGTGGACCAGCTCTATGCCGATTACGGCGAAGGCGCACCGGATGGCAACGGCCCGGACCAGAACCGCATCGAACGGGAGGGCAACGCCTATCTCAACAGGGATTTCCCCAAACTGGACTACATCAAGACCGCTCGCATCATCGAGTAGGAACAGGGTTTTTTGACAGAGTTCTTCTTGAGTGAACGAAGATCGTGGGCGAGGGTATTCCCCTCCTGGAACAGGAGGGGTGGCTGCGCCATTAAGAAAAAGATCCCGTTCCGAAGCGGCGCAGACGGGGTGGTCGCTCACGCGAAATGTTTCGCCGAACTGACCACCCCGGCCGCGCCTTCAAAGGAGGCTTCGCGGCATTTTTTTGATCGCGCGTCCACCCCTCCTGTCCCAGGAGGGGAACACCCTCACCTGATGCCCCTTCGAGAAATTTGGTTGCGGCTCTGCCGCGCTAAGCCTTTTGTGGCCTCTTCCCTGCTCACAATGTCTCAAAATGCCGTGTTTTAAGCTATATTGGCGATTATGAAATGGCTGGTTCGTGCGCTGGTATTCTGTGGGGCGTTCGCGCTTGCGATACCTGCTGTTGCCCATCCTGTACCATTCAGCTACCTCGATCTTCAGCTTCAGCCGGACTTCATCGAAGTCTCGCTGGTTGCGCATATCTACGATCTCGCACACGATCTGGGGATTTCCCCGATCGAGCGCCTGCTCGAACCCGGCTTTGTGGCGGAACGGGCGGCGGCGATTCGATCCCTCGTCGTTCCACGTCTCCAGATCTCGATCGACGGGCGGCCGATGAAAATTGAATGGTCGGATCCGGAAATTCTCCAGGACCGCCAATCGCTGAAGCTGCGTTTCCGTTATCCGATATCGTCGGCACCGGGAACGATCGCGGTGAACACGGTGATGTTTCCCTACGATCCGAATCACCAGACGTTCGTCAATGTGTACGAGCGCGACGAGATCACGTCGCAGTTCATCCTTGATCACAACCACACGCAAACCGAGTATTTCAGCGGCAATCGTCAGGGCGTTTTTGCCGTTGTGCGCAAGTTCATAGCGGAAGGCATTCATCACATCCTGATCGGCCCCGATCATCTGCTGTTTCTCGTGGGGCTGCTGCTGCTCGGTGGGACCATGCGCCGGCTGACGCTCGTCGTAACCTCGTTCACCATTGCGCACAGCATCACGCTGTCCCTGGCGGCGCTCAACATCCTGAACCCTCCGGCCCGTTTGATCGAGCCGGCAATTGCGTTGAGCATCGTGTACGTAGGCGCGGACAACATTCTTGCAAAGGGCGGCCGCGACGTGCGGGCCTGGATCGCTCTTGCTTTCGGCTTCATTCACGGATTCGGATTTGCCAACGTGCTGCGTGAGATGGGCCTGCCGAGCCGTGCGCTCACATGGTCGCTGTTTTCATTCAACCTCGGTGTCGAAATCGGCCAGTTGATCGTGGTGGTCGCCGTGGCCTCTGCACTTGCTGCCCTCCGATCGCGCAGCGAATGGGCCGGACGTCACATCGCTTTCGCCGGCTCGATTGTGGTCATTGCCGCCGGCGCATTCTGGTTTATTCAACGAGTATTTTTCCCAGGAGGTATTTCATGAGAAGAGGAATTCTGTTGGGAGCACTGCTCGCGATCTTCGTGCTGTCCATGACGCTCGCGGGCTTGCAGGCTCCCCAGGGCCAACGCAGGGGAGGCGGTGCGCCCGAAGGACAACGCCGCGGGGGCGGCGAAGGCCAGCGCCGTGGGGCGCCGGCGCCGCAGCCGCTCGAAATTCAGAAAGTGAAAGACAACCTGTACATGATCACGGGTGAGGGCGTAAACACCGCGGTGTTCGTCACCGACAAAGCCGTCACGATCGTGGATACAAAAAACCCCGGTAACGGTCAGGCGATTCTCGACAAGATCAAAACCGTGACCAATAAGCCGATTGCGACGATCATCAACACCCACACTCATGCCGACCACACGGGCAGCAACGAGTTCTTCGGCCCGAACGTCGAGTTTGTCGCTCAGATAAAAAC
>QHXD01000145.1:0-2669 GCA_003223895.1 Acidobacteriota bacterium | reverse complement strand
TTCCCGGCAAGACCTACAAGGACAAACTGAAGCTGGGTAGCGGCAATGATGAGATCGACCTGTATTATTTCGGTCCGGCCCACACCAATGGCGACAGCTTCGTTGTGTTCCCCGCCCTGCGCGCAATGCACGCGGGCGACGCGTTCGCGGGTAAGAACACGCCAATCATCGATGCGAATAACGGTGGCAGCGCTGTGAGTTATGGCAAGACGATGCAGAAGGCCTCGGACACGATCAAGAACGTGGACACCATCCTGACCGGCCACAGCATGTTGATGACTCCGGCGGACCTGAAGGAATACGCCGCATTCAATAACGATTTCATCACGTGGATTCGGGATGAGATCAAGGCCGGCAAGAGCGTCGATGCCGCGGCGGCCGAGTACAAGATACCGGACAAGTACAAGGGTTACCAGATCAGTACGTTCCTTGGCGGTATCAAGAACAACGTCCAGGTCGCGTACAACGAATTAGGCAAGAAGTAGGCAAAGAAGTAAAACAAAGAATTAGCCGCGAATTACGGCTAAAAATGTTTTACTTCTTTGCCTACTTTGTGAGGTTCACCTTCACCTCGGCCCCATAGAGCATGGCACGGTCATTGTCGCGGGCCGCCCACTTCATAAGGGTCTTGAGGCTGCGCTCGACGCGGCCATTGAAAACCATCCGGCCGTTGGCAACGACCTTTACCGGCTGATCGAAATCGAATTTATCCGGGGACAGGAGAAGCGTGAACGCGGCGACGCCTTTCGTTGTTGCCTCGACCGTATTTCCATTCCTGACGAGATCCACGCGGCCCTGCGGCTTTGGCCTCGAGAATAGCCGGTAGGCGGCGTTCACCTCGTTCATATCCATCATGTCCGCGTCATTCTTCTGCGCACCGAGTTGATCGATCACCAGCCAGTGCGCCCGGTTGTGATTCAGATCCAGAGTTTGCCACGTCAGCTTGTCCGGGTGTGGGTCCCGAGGATGATCGGTCACGAATTCCTCGAAAGTGTCTTTCATCTGCGGCCACCAGGACGTGTTGTGCGCGGCTTCCGGCTGCGGGTAATACGCGATGTCGACACCGCTTTCCTTCAGGTACTCGACGTACGGTCCGACTCTGGCCTCGGGGTACAGGGGATCCTTCCCGCCATTGATGACGAACATCGGCTTATTGCGCAGGTTATCCGGAAAGAGCTGGCCTTGATCGATTTCCTCGTTGGCAAGCACCATGATGAAACCGTTCAGCGGATACGCGCCTGTGCCTCCATCGGAAACACCGGCAACAACCACCCGATTCTCGTCGATGTTGTACGTGCGCTTCAGCTCATCCACGATGGCGCTCAGATTCAGAACCTGATCGTCACCCCACCATGGCGCCTCTATCCAGGAATACGGCAGGACGTAAAACTGTTCGGCGCCGGCAAGCGCGCCGATTTCGCCGGTCCCGCGCGGCTCGTTCGTCGTCCGGCCGCCCACGCCACCGTGAAGCTGAAACCGAACCTGGTAACGCCGCGCAGGGTCGTAATTCGGCGGAACATTGACAGCGAAGTTGTGCACGAAGCCGTCGCTGGTTTTGTTGCTTAGTTTGATGACGCCGGTCTTCTGATCCGTGTAGGTGCGGCCCGCCTTCAGCCGGCGCAGGGCTTCGTCGAATGTGACGCCGGTCTTGACGACGTCGTCGGCAACCCGCTCAGCCTCCGCCGGAGAATGGGCTGCCCAGAACTTCTGAAAGACCGCGTCGATGCGGCTTTGAGCCTGGGCGGGAGCAAAAACAAAAAGCGCCCCCGCGATGACGAGGGCGCCGGCAAAACGTGTAGAGCTCATTTTTGAACGTCCGACGGTGTACAGGTGCCGCCTTCACACCGATTGTTCTCGGCACAGGAGTATTCATAGAGCTCCTGTCCGGGTTTCATCAGCACGAATGTCCTCATATTCTTCATCGGCTTGGAATAGAACTTCGGATCTTCCATCGTGACTTCGTAGTTGATGTGATCGTAGTCGGGCCGCGTCATACGCTCGACCACACGAAGCTGGTCGCTGTGCGGATGCTCGGCCGTATCGAGCCAGGTGCGGCCGTTGAAGCCGACGGTCTCGATGACCAGCGTGTCCCCTTCCCAGTGTCCGACCGACGTGCCTCTCCACGAAGGCTCCGGATCCTTCGGAAGCGGACGGCCATCGGTGGGTATCATGTGATAGGCATTGTCCTGTTCCCAAACGACCACCAACCGGTCCGGGTGATGCACATACGCGTTCGGGTAGGGCGTACCGTAAGAGCGGACGTAGCCCCAGGGCATGCAATGGGCGCCGTAATCCCACTTGTCTTTCTTCTCGTTTTCGGCTTTTCCGAGGGACGTGAAGGGAAGGTCACCGGCTCCGGTATTCTTGCAGCCGTTCGTTTCGCCGGCGCATCTGCCGTTGGCATCCTTGGCGATGTCTCCGACGCGTGGATGGTCCCAGACGCCGGTGAAATCGGGTTTGCCATTCGCCAGGCGCGGAACGGGTTTTCCCGCTCCAGACTGTGCGGCAATAGATATCGCCACACCGGAAAGAATGACAATGCCGGCAAGCAATAGAACGAAATTCTTCTTCATGTCGGCCCCCTACTTCTTGTTGGTGGGAGCCGGATCCTCGGCGGAGGCAGTAAAGACAGATCGGCCATCCGGGAACGTGACCGTGCCGCCAGACCC
>QHXD01000628.1 GCA_003223895.1 Acidobacteriota bacterium | reverse complement strand
GGGGATGCCGAGTTCATGCGGCTGCTGGCTCAACTGGGCGCGAATCCTCTGCTGCCGAACGCGGATAACACTCCGCCGCTCACGGTGGCGGCCGGCGTCGGGACGCGTTCTCCGGGTGAAGATGCGGGAACAGAAAGCGAAGCCCTGGAAGCAGTCAAAGTGGCCTTGGAACTGGGCGGCAACCTGGACGCCGTCGATAACAATGCCGAGACCGCCATGCACGGCGCCGCCTACAAGTTTCTGCCGTCCGTCGTGCGGTTCCTTGCCGAGAAAGGTGCGCGGATCGAAGTCTGGAACAAACCGAACAAATCGGGATACACACCGTTGAAGATCGCCGCGGAGGGCTTCAAGAGAGAGACCAACATGAAGACTTCCCCCGTGACGGCCGCAGCCATTCGTGAAGTGATGAAAGCGGCGGGAGCCGAGGTCGGGCAGACCAAATAGCTTTCGGGATTAAATCAAAACGTTACCCAAAGCCGAATCCCTTCACGGGATTCGGCTTTTGTTTTGAGCGCGGATTCCCCTCCTCGGAGAGGAGGGGTGGCTGCGCCATCAATAAAATGCTGCGAAGCCACCTTAGAAGGCGCAGACGGGGTGGTCGCTCACACACCATGTTTCAAAACGCATACCGCGACGTGCCTTGTGAGCGACCACCCCGGCCGTGCCGATTCGGAACGGATTCTATTTCTTGATGGCACGGCCACCCCTCCTTTTCAAGGAGGGGAATCCATTTCGCTTATGTCCCGTCTCTCCCGCCAGCAGTAAGGACTGTTTAAAAGCGGTCGAACATAGTGATGTATCAGTTCTCTTGTTAATCCAATTGGTAGCGGGCATACTCTTGCCTACCAGATTTACAAATCGGCCGGACATTTACATTCGCAGTAACCAGGGTTTCTTTTGAGGAGGCACCAATGGCAAAAGAAAGACAGGGACGGCGGCGTTTTATCAAAGGCGCTGGATTGATGGCGAGCAGCGTCTTCAGTTCGAGCTTCCTTCCCTCGGCGGCTGCCGCTCAGTCCGGACAGACACCACCGGCAACCGGCAGCAAGGGCGCGCAGATCCGCAGCCTTCTCGCGAAGTCGGAGATGATCGTCGCACCTATTGTTCCCGATATCGTTTCAGTGCGTCTGTGCGAGATGGAAGGATTTCAGGCCGTGCAGATCGGAGACAGCCAGCCGACCACGTGGCACGGGTATCCGGGCTATGGAGTTGTTTCGTATACGGAGGTCCTCAACTTCTCCGTGCACCTTGCAAGTAATACCAATCTGCCTGTCATGGTCGGTATGGCGGATGGCGGCGGCACTCCTCTCACAATTTATCGGGCTACCCAGGAGTTGGAGCGCGGAGGTGTGGCGGCGGTCGCGTACGAAGACAGCACCGCGGAAACCCACTTCTCGCGCCAGGGAACCCTGGTGTCGCCCGCGGATTTTGCCGACAGGATCAAAGCAGCCGTCGATGCGCGCAGAGATCAGAATCTCGTGGTCATTGCGCGGACGGATGCTGTGAGTCAGGGTTACACGCTGGAGCAAGCCTTGGAACGCGGCGTCGCTTGCGCAGAAGCGGGCGCCGACATCATTTACTTTTCCGGCATGCGGCTGGAAGATCATCCCAAAGCCCGAGACGCCGTCAAGAAGCCCTTGTTCCATCTCGGCAACGCGAGGACAACGCCCGATCAGGCGAAAGCCGCAAAGGTGAGTGTGATTGCCTATCACGTTGACGGAGTCGCACACGGCGCACTGTACGAGGCGCTCAAGGAATTGAAGAGCACCGGGAAGTTCGAACAAGCTTCGAAAATGTTACTGCCGAACGGCGTGCAGGCCAGGCTGATCCGATCAGACGACTACAACGCGCTGGCCCGAAAATACCACATGATCAAATAGACGGAATTTGAGCAACCAACCCAAAACGAAGGAGAAATGATGCAAAACCTCATTGAAGGACTGTTGAAACATTTTGACAGTGGAACTCTCACGCGGCGGGAATTGATGCAGGGTCTCGCGCTGTTGGCGGCCGGCAGCGCAACGGCAGCTCCTGCCGAAACCACTCTTCAAGGTGCAAGTATCAATCACGTTTCCATACTCTCGAGTGACATCCAGCGCTCAGGCGACTGGTACACGAAGATGTTCAACCTGTCTCGTTTGAGTACGAAAGAAGAAAACAACTATATGGTGGGTCTGGGCAAGAGTCACCTCTCCATTCACCCGGTACCTAAGGGCAAGACTCCGGGAACTATTGATCACTTCTGCATCGGCCTCGACAAGTTCAACGAATCTGCGGTGATTGCGGAATTGAAAAGACGCGGCGCGAATCCGGCTGGGTTGCACGTGAAGGATCCGGATGGGTTGAGTGTGCAGCTGAATTCCATCGATGGTCATGCCTAGCGGCTCGTGGTAATTCGGGGACAGACGTATAAATCACCTAAATTCGTTTGAAAACGTTAGAAGAATTTAGGTGATTTATACGTCTGTCCCCGAATTACCACAGGACAAGACAGGAGAGGACAATGAAGCCACGTACAGGTATAGCGATTCTTGCCACGTTCTTCATGCTTGCGGTAGCCGGCATGGCACAAGTGACCACCGCCACCTTCTATGGGACCGTGACGGATGCCTCGGGTGCGATACTTCCCGGAGTGACCGTCACAATGGTTCACCAGGGCACATCGGCGAAAACCATCAAACTGACCGACGAACTGGGTGAATTTGCATTTACTTTTCTTCCCGCCGGAAGCTACACCTTGACCATAGAGTTGCCGGGGTTCAAGACTCACGTGAGCACGGATTTCTCGCTGGGCGCTGCTCAGAATGTTCGGCGGACTTTTGTCCTGGAAGTCGGAGGGGTTGAGGAGAGGGTTACCGTTACGGGTGAAGCCCCGCTGGTCAATACGGTCACGGCGCAACAGCGCCAGGACTATTCGAAATTGCAGGTCAATGAACTGCCGCTTCAGAACCGCGACTTCACGTCTCTCCTGGATAGCTCGGCCAGTGTGACAAGCAGCGGC
>QHXD01000627.1 GCA_003223895.1 Acidobacteriota bacterium | reverse complement strand
CGATGTAGTGGCGCGGCAACGGCCACATCGCGCGGACGAGCGCGTAGGCCTTCGCTTCGAGATCTTCCTCGAGCATGGGTTCGGAAACCACATGCGCCAGCACACGGGCGCTCACGGAAGAACGAATCGAACCGAGAGCGTCCAGCGCCGCTTCCACAGCCGCCCGGTCATCCAGTGAATCGAACAGACGGTCTGCGATGGGGCCAACGGGGTCGTCCGCTTTCCCGCTACATTCCTCCAGCCTTCGGAAAAGGTATGCCGTATAAGACTTGACGATCGGTGCCAGACTGCTCAACGAGGCCTCGATATCTTCGACGACGGGCACCATGCGCGAGCCCGCCGGTCCCGCCGCGCGGAGCCGCATGGCCAGCTCAGCGCGAACTTCGAGACGTGTTTCGACATGTTCGCGAATGCCTTCGTCGACGACTCTGCGAAACTCTTCGTCATCCAGCGATGCGCGGTCTTCGTCAATCAATCGGCCCAGCTCATACAGGAGAAAGTCCTCACAATCGACGAGGTAATCGAAGTTCTCCAGCGGATTGGCGTCTTTTTTTCGCATACGTATTGAGAAACGGGAACGTAGCCGCGAATGGCGCCAATGTCGCGAATGGGCGCATCAAAGATTCCTTTTAAGCGCCCATTCGCGACATTGGCGCCATTCGCGGCTACGTTCCCATTCTCCTGAACCGCACTTCCCCTCTTGCCGGATCGATGGATTCGATCAGCACCTGAACCGTTTCGCCGGCCTCGAGCGTGTTTACAGCCGGTACTTTCGCGCGCAGATAGTAGTCCTCGAGCTCGACGTTCCCTTTTGTATCGAGGACGATTGCGGCGAGCGGTTCGTCTTTCTTGTGCCTCGACAGGTATTCCAGCAGCCAATAAGTGGTCGATCGATCTTCGATGGCCCGAATTTCCTGCTCCGCGGCCTCGGCTGTGGTCAGGATCTTCAATAACTCCTCCCGGCCGTGCGGAATTGGATCGCCGCTCAGCATCGCCGTGAACTGGCGTTGCGTGACGAGGTCGGCATACCGTCGAATGGGTGACGATGCCTGTGTATATGCGCCGAGACCGAGGCCGGAATGCAGGCCAGGCGTGAGCGACAGCCGCGACCGCTTGAACGTTTTTCGCAGCCTTTCAAACGCGAGCGCCTCCACTGCAGGTGCGTCCTCGACGGCCAGGGCCTCTCTTGGTTCCTGTGTCCGGTAGATGACCGGGATGCTGTTCATCGACGCGAAATCGGCGGCCAGTCCGTTTGCCAGAATCATCATCTCGCTGACGATAAACCGGGAAGGCGAGTTCGGATCGATCTTCTTGATCTCAATCTCCTGGCCGTGCACTCGAATCTTCAGCTCCGGCCGCCGGAACGTGATTGCGCCTCGGCGGGCACGGGCGTCCTGCAGTTGTCTGGCGATCTCGTGCAAGGTTCGAAGAGCAACGTCACCGGCATCGAGAGCCTGGTCCGCTTCGTCGTAGGAAAACCGCTTTCCAACCTGGATCGTCGTCAGGGCGATTCTGTAGCCCAGCCGGTGGCCCTGCTCGTCGAACCTTACGTCGACCGTGAACGCCGGGCGCGGAACACCGGCGCTCAGGCTGACCAGATCCGTCGAAAGCTTTTCCGGAAGCATGCACACTGTGATTGCCGGGAGGTAGATCGTGGAAGACCGTTGCGAAGCTTCGGCGTCAATCAGATCGTCTTTGGCCACGAAAGCCGAGACATCGGCGATATGGATGCCGACGAGAATTTCGCTTCCCGAGCGCTTGACCGTGAGCGCGTCGTCGACCTCTCGCGTGTCTTCGTCATCGATCGAGAACGCGGGCACATCCTGATAATCCACACGCGCCGGTCCGGGAATGAACGGCGCAAGCTGCTGGGCCGTATCCAGCACCGGCTTTGGAAAATGCCCATCGATGCCCGAAATCACGAGAAACCGGTCGAGCGAAGGGTCGACCCTTCCGGAACGCATCAGGATGTCATAAGCCGCGTCTCGCGCCTTCGACGCGCCGGCGACTTCCTCCAGGATCGTGCCCACCTCGTCGCCGGTCTTGTACTTCAGCCAGTTTTGTATCCGGTCCAGTATCGGGTCCAGTTCCCGCGTGATTTCAGCTTCTTTCTTCCTCACGAGTTGCGTAATCATACCGGTGATCCGGTCGCGGGCCTCGCCTCGCTCCCGTTCACGTTGCCGCCGCGTCCGCTCGGCCGAAACCTGCTCTTCGGTTTTGGGCAGAAATTGAGAGCCTTTGCGCTTGAAGAAAAGCGTGTCTTCGGAGAGGGCACGAAACACGGCCGACGCGTTTTCCGGGCTGCCTTCCGCGAAGAACATTTCGGCCAGTTCGACCGGCTCCAACTCGCGCTGCTTTCCGCTCAGGGACTGCCAGAGCAGCTCCACATCGACTTCAGATTGCCTCACGGCTATCTTTTCGGAGATTTGGCGCGCCGCTGCAGGGAAGTCGCCCTCGGAGGCCGGGCGATGAACAATGACAACCCGGTCGCTGTTGACGCTGAGGTTGCGTCCTCTCGGATCCACCAGAAGGAGCCGGTCGCGCTCCTGCTTCCGGACATAGGCGACTCGCAGCTGCTCCGCATCGAGGAATTCAATGATCCGTCCCTCCAGCGACATGCCTATAATTCTGTCATATGTCTAATGAGATGCTGAGTCCGCTTGTTGGATCCACGCTGAGGGTCGAGAGCAAGGATGCGCTGGAGGAGTTCCTCACGAGGCCCGATGCCGCTCACGTTGTGAAAACGGCTTCATTCGAAGAAGTCTTTTTTACGATCAAGCACATCGGCCTGGCCGACAGCCTTGATTTACTGCCGCTCGTGTCTGGGAAGCAGGTCCGTGGATTCATCGACCTGGACTGCTGGCGCAAAGATACGTTCGTGCGAAAGCCCTTTATGGAATGGGTGGCGGCATTCATCCAGGCAGGCGCGGAAGAGACGATGAAAGCCATTTCCGGTATCGATGACACCCTGACCGCGCTGTTCCTGAAAGATCTCGTCAAGGTCTATGAAGTCGAGCGCGACGACCCGCCAACCGGTACGCAATTGATCTTTACGCCCGACAACCGTTTTGCCGTGGAGCCGGTCGAAGAAGACCGCGAGCCGACCACAATCGGCATGCTGATCCTCGATGCTTTGTTCAAGTACAATCCGGCGCTTGGAACACAGGTTCTCGCGAAGGTGCGATACAACACGCGCACGGAGCTCGAGGAAGGTGCCTACGACAACAAGAACCGGCGCCTGGAGGTACA
>QHXD01000626.1:3258-5645 GCA_003223895.1 Acidobacteriota bacterium | reverse complement strand
CTTGATTCCATGTTAATGCGGTTTGTCTGTGCAATCATTTTTGTCTTCGCGCTCGGTGCAGCCGGCGTGGGTTTTACGAGAACCGGTCCGGACAGCGGTCGCGTCGTCGTTGAACTCAAAAGCGGCGCATCTGTCGAGGATTTCTGTAGCCGAAATGGTTTAAGGCTCATCGACTCGATTGAGGGTGGAGCCCTTCTGGTCGAGGCCGATGCCACAACGCTCGCTCAAGCGGCTGCGGATACCGCTGTCGCTTCCACGGAACCGGACCTGCCGGTTACTCTGAGCGAGACCGCGGTTCTGGATCCCGCCGTGCTGGCCCTGCTAAATCCGGACATGGTGAACCTGTTGAAAGATCCCGCAGTCGTTTCGAGCGGCAGGAACCTGTTCAAGAAAACAATGGTGACGCAGCGGGGATTGGACAAGATCAAGGCAGAAGACGCACGGCAGTTGGCGGATGGTTCGGGGATTCTCGTCGCGGTATTGGATACCGGAATCGATCCCACCCACCCCGCTCTTCTGGGCGCCAGCGTTGCGGGATTTAATTTCGTGACAGAGGACACGAACACCGATGAACTATCGGATCTGCCGCCGCTTGCCGTGGAGGCTCTCCGGACTAGCGCTTTCCTCAATCCTGCGGTCCTGGCCCTCCTGAATCCGACAACAGTCGCCCTTCTCAATCCGGCGGCCCTTCCATTCTTGACCGCTCCGCCGTTGTATTTCGGTCACGGCACACTGGTGTCCGGTCTGATCCACCTCATCGCTCCTGGCGCTTTGATCCTGCCGGTGAAAGTGTTTGACGCTTCCGGAACATCGAGGAGCTTTCGTATCGCAAAAGCCATTCGATACGCCGTCGATCGCGGTGCGCACGTGATCAACATGAGCTTCGATATGGACGCAGTCTCACCCCTTGTGTCCGAATCACTCGATTACGCTGCGGATAGTGGCGTGATCCTGGTGGCTTCGGTGGGCAACAAAAACTCGCTCGTTAGTCTTACTTTCCCGGCGTCTCATCGGGCAGTACTTGGTGTTGCCGCTACGGACCGCGAAGATCGCAAAGCCCGATTCTCGAATTACGGGACTGCGGTGAAGGTCGCCGCTCCGGGCGATGCTTTGATATCGACGTATCCGGCTGGATTGTACGCCGGCATTGGAGGCACTTCCTTCGCAGCGGCCGTAGTATCGGCTGAAGCGGCTCTCGTCCGTTCCAAATCCACAGCACCCGCTGACGACAGTGTTCGACGCATACTCGACACGGCGGAATCGATCGCGTATCTTAATCCCGGAATGTATCTCGGTGCCGGGCGCATTAACGCCAGAGACTCTTTACGAAGGCGCTAGCCCTTGTTCATTCATTGGGTTGGGGAGGATATGGCTACGGATCCTGCGGTCACGCTGTCGGATCAGCACCTTGTCGAGGCCTGCTTGGCAGGGGATTCTCAAGGTTGGGAAATGCTCCTGCAACGTTACAAACGGCTGATCTATTCGGTGCCCGTCCGTTTCGGATTCGACCATGACGACCGCCATGAAATCTTCCAAATCGTCTGCCTGGAAATTTTGAAGAACATGCCGTCGATGCGTGACGCCGGCAAACTGCGTTCCTGGATATTGACCATCACGATCAGAGAGAGCAACGATCTTCTCAGGCGGAAGTGCGCTGAGCGGGAAAAGATTGGCGCCTTCCTGGAAAATCCCCGTCTGGAACGTGCGGTCGACACGCTGAGCATCTACCTGGCAGCGGAAAAGGAGGCCATCCTCAGAGAAGCTATGGCCGAGATGCCGTTGCGGTGCCGTACGCTCATCGAGTTGCTCTTCTTCAGCGAGGCCCCTGTGGATTATGGGAAGGCGGGCGCCGCCATCGGTCTATCGAAGGAGAGCGTCGGATGTATCCGCTTGCGCTGTCTGGACAAGCTCAGACGGATACTGGAATCCAAGAACTTCCCCGCCTTTTAATCAGATTTTATGACCGAAAAACTATTGCCACAACCCACCAAACAGCTCGCGTTTGCCGCCCTGTATCACCGAAGCTTCCGCTTCTTCTTCATTGGGACGATGCTCGCGATGATGGCGGACAACATCGAGCATGTCGTGAGTTACTGGTTATTGTTTCAAAAGTTCCACTCGCCGACGCTGGCCGGATTCGCGGAGATCAGCCACTGGACCCCGTTTCTATTGCTTTCGGTGTACTTCGGCGGTATTGCCGATCGCTACGATTGCCGGAAGATAATTCAGATTGCCCAGATCCTGTTCATGGGCGTGTCCGCGGCGTGGGCTGTACTCTTTTTCACAAATTCAATTCAGGTCTGGCATGCAGGCATTCTGCTGATTATTCATGGAATCGCCGGGGTGATGTGGGCACCGGCCGAGCAGTTGTTGATCCATGACATTGT
>QHXD01000626.1:0-3252 GCA_003223895.1 Acidobacteriota bacterium | reverse complement strand
ACGGCTCAATGCCACCAGCCGGCAGTTGGGGATACTCTTCGGTCCTGCCGTGGGAGCCGGGTTGATGCTGGTGCTGGGCCCTCCTCTGGCGCTTGTTGCGAACATCCTTATTTATATTCCGTTGACCTTGTGGCTGATGGTTGTTCCATACACGGGACACCTTCGGGAAGGATCGTCGGCGGCGAAGCGCCTGGCGTGGAATGATGCCATCGACGTTCTCCGGGCAGTTGCCCAGAACCGGCCGATCATCACCATGATTATCCTGGGCGGGAGCGCGTCATTGCTTGTCGGTAATATATTTCAGACGCTGATGCCTGCCTTTGCCGACGATCTCGGTGCGGGCCGTGCCGATTTCGCCTACAGCGCGCTGCTCATGGCCAGTGCGGCGGGAGCTGTGTTTGGCGGGTTCCTGCTCGAGGGAAAGGGCTGGCTTCAGGCTAAACCCCTAAACGCCATTGCTTGTGCCATTCTCTGGTGTATCGCGATTACGGCCTTTGCATTCTCAACTAATTACTATTTGTCGCTGGTATTGCTATTCTTGGCCGGTATCCTGAATCTTGCATTTTATTCTTCAGCGCAGACCGTCGTGCAGATTCTGGCGCCCGCCCACCTGCGTGGACGTTTGATCGGTCTTTTCAGTATGTCCGCCTTCGGTCTCCGCGCTTTCAGTGGAGTAACTGTCGGCGTTGCCGGCGCGTTGATCGGTGTTCACCGCTCGCTGGCGCTCAGCGCGATGGCGCTCTTTGCCGTCACGGTCGCGCTCTTTGCCTTTGCCGTTCCAGCCCGGGAGAGCGGCGAACCCACTGCAAGACAGTGATGCGCGCTTTGTTGACAGCGATTCGAACCTGGTATTAACTGCGCAAAGGTGTTTTCCCAGGACTGTTCCGAAGGAGGCTTATGCGTGCGCCAAAAAGTAGGAGGATGTTCCTTGCAGCGATCGTTGCAGTTGCAGGAGGCATCTTCACCCTTTCTCTGATAGAGAGGCCGGAATTGAGGGCGCCCACGGGCGGTCCTCAATTGGTTTCCGTTGAGGAGTTACCTGCGTCTGGAGATTATTGCGAACCCGGATACGATGCGTTACCCAAACAGGCCAATCTGTTCGAGACGTTTGGCGAAGCATCGGTATATGCCGGTTCGCAGAATTCCGGTCAGACCGGTTTTATCAATCGTCCGCCGACACGAACGATCCGGGATCTGGATCCAATCTACAGCTCGGTCGCCGTGGATCTTAATTTCGATGAAGTGGTCCTCATGGACCAAAACAACTGGGCAATTCGGATATTCAACCGGCTCGACAATACGCCGCCAGGAGTTCCGTTCACGCAACCGAAGCGGGTGATTCAAGGGCCGGAAACCGAGATCCAATATAACAACGGGATTTACGTTGATCCGAAGAACGGTGACATCTATTCGGTCGAAACGGACACGGGGGACGAGGTTGTCATTTTCCCTCGCGAGGCGAATGGAAATGTCAAACCACCACGCACCCTGAAGACTCCTCATCGGGGCTTCGCCCTCGCCGTGGATGAAGAGAACCAGGAGCTTTACGTTGGCGTCCAGCATCCTCCTCAAGTGGCGGTTTACCGCAAGGGAGCTTCCGGTGATGAGAGACCATTGCGGAGCCTGCAAGGGGAGAGCACTCGTTTATCGGACGTTCACGGTATCGTCCTGGACCAGAAGAACAAGCTAATGGTTGTGACCAATTGGGGCCACGTCAGTGATTCCACTGTTGCCGGCACTGGTAGATTTGAGGACCCGTCGATCTCGGTATACCCCATGGGCGCGGCCGGTGATGTTGCTCCCCTGCGCGTCGTTCAGGGTTCGCTGACACAATTGAACTGGCCCGCGCAGATGTCGCTGGATCCCGACACAGGCGATCTTTACGTCGCGAACGACATCGGCCAGTCGGTGCTCGTCTTCAAGGAAACGGACAAGGGCAATGTCGCGCCGACGCGAATCATTAAAGGGAACCGCACCGGCCTGCTGAATCCTTCCGGCGTATTTGTCGACAGCAAGCACAAGGAGCTGTGGGTCGCCAACTTTGGAAACGCTTCCGCTGCTGTGTATCCCCTCAACGCGAACGGAAACGTTGCGCCGATTCGCACCATACGCAGCGCACCGGAGGGCAAGGTGTCCTTGAAGTTCGGCAAAGTGGAGGCGCTGGCGTATGACTCCAGGCGAGACCAGATATGGGTGCCGAACTGAGTGACCCATCCGCAGATTGCGGGCTTCGCCCGGGAGGCGAAGACAAATGAACCGCCGGTACGAACGATCGAGGGTCACAGGACAAAGCTGAGCAGGACCATGCACGGTTTTTCGTATGATCCGATCCACGATGAAATTGTTGTGAACAGCCCGTTGACACAAGCCATCCTGACATTCCGCGGAAGTGTCAACGGAGAGGAGCCGCCTGTCCGTGTAATCCAGGGCCCGAAAACGAAGATATTAGGAGCCGATACAGGCGCTCTCAATACGGTGACGGCGGATCCCGAACATAACGAGATCTTCCTGCCTGTCGGCAACGGCCTCAGGGGCCGCGGCGCTGGCAGCCTTCAAGGGGTTTACGTATTTGATCGCCTGGCAGACGGCGACGTCGCGCCCAAGCGAGTTCTGGCCGGTCCGGATACGCTCATCAACTCGCCGACTCCCCAGTCGGCTGTGGACCCGATCCATAATCTCCTGGTGGTGAAGAGCGGTGGCGCCCTCTTGATCTTTGACCGTGAGGCCAGTGGAAACACCAAGCCTCTTCGCGTGATCAAGGGACCAAAGACCGGCGGATTCGGAGGCGGCCAGATTGCGGTTTATCCCGAGAAGGGTTGGATCCTGACGAATTCAAGGGACGACTGGGCGGTCTGGAGTGTCATGGACGACGGCGACGTTGCACCCCGCTGGAAAATCCCGGTAAAAGAACTCGTTGGAGGAGGAAGGCAGAACGCTGGAATTGCCATCATTCCGAAGTTCAAAGAGATCATGATCGCCTGTTCTCAAATGAACAAGGTTGTCACGTTCTACTTCCCCGAACTCTTCGAATAAAGTCGAGGACGGCGACTGTAGCGGCGGTCATAGACCGCCGCTACAGTAAGCGTCTCATGCGAAATCTTCCAGGGCATCTATCAATTGTTTCGCCCCGGCTCTGACCTCCGAAAGCATGCGTTTGCCTTCTGCCGTGACTGTGAATAATAAATATGGCTGGAGTGACTCCGTCGCGCGCATCTGCGCCTAGGAGGAACGTTGCAATGCCGGGATGAAGGG
>QHXD01000144.1 GCA_003223895.1 Acidobacteriota bacterium | reverse complement strand
CGGCATCCAGGCCCACGGCTTCGATACATGCATCCGGCCCTCTCCCGCCGGTCATTTCCTTGAGGGTTTCGCCCACGTCCGCTTCTTCATAGTTGATCGTCTCGGCAAAACATTCCTCAGCAGCCTTTCGAAGACCGCATCCAAGGCGATCGATGCCGATCACACGCTCGGCGCCCAGCATAAATGCGCTCTTCATCGCGAATAATCCGACGGGCCCGCAGCCCCACACGGCCACCGTATCACCGGGCTTGATGTTGCAGTTCTCTGCGGCCATGTAACCGGTCGGAAAAATATCCGACAGGAACAGCACTTGTTCGTCATCAAGGTCCTCGTAAATCTTCATCGGACCTACGTCCGCGAACGGCACGCGAACATATTCCGCCTGTCCTCCGGGATATCCGCCGAACATGTGTGAATAACCGAACAATCCCGAACCCGAATGCCCGTACGCCTTATCCACCATCCCGGCATTCGGGTTCGAGTTGTCGCACAACGACCACAGCTCGCGCTGGCAAAAGAAGCATCGTCCGCATGAAATGGCAAACGGAACAACCACCCAATCACCCTTCGCGAGACTCTTCACGTCCGAGCCGACATCAACGACCTCGCCCATGAATTCGTGGCCGAGCACGTCGCCCGATTTCATCGTTGGAATGGAGCCTTCGTAGAGACGCACATCGGATCCGCCAATCGCGGTCAACGTCACCTTGACGATTGCATCGCGCGAATTGAAGATTTTCGGCTCGGGCACGTTCTCGACCCGCACCTTGTTTTTGCCTTCCCAAACCACGGCTCGCATGAGCTATGCCGCCAACTGCCGGTCGAGTATCTTTTTTCGCTCCGCAACTTCCCGGCCCAGATTCTCAAGCTGCTCTTCAGAACATTTTTCCTCGGCAAATTGGAAAATTTCCCTTTCCTCCTCTTGAATGTGGTGCTCGACGTTTTCGAACAAAGTTTCGACCTTTTCATCGAAGTTTTTGTCGGAGGGCTGGAGACGTGAGATCTGTGTCAAAAGCTCGTCGATTTCCTTGTGCACCTTTAAAGCCTCAGAAACCAGGTTCCGGCCCGAGTTACCGTTAAGGGCCTTGAGGAATGGATAGAAAATTTCCTCTTCGACCCTTGAATGGATCTGCAGCTCACGACGGATCTGCTCGAATATCTCCTCCCTCTTCTCGTGTGAAGACTTCGCGGTCTTCTCGAACTTGTTGAAAAGACTCTGTACGTCAGAATGGTCCTTTTTTATGAGTTTAAGAACGTTCATTCCTGAACCTCCCGCAAACAATTCATTTAAATGATGAGGACTAAGAGTAAATTTGCAAGCCGCATACCAAAGGGGAACAGAATTACCGCCCCCGTGTGGTTTCTCTCTTGCACGTTCATGAAGAGGAGGTCACCCGATGTTGACGGCTGTTCAGCGGCGGCTCCCGGTGGGAGCCGAGGCGAGCTCCGGTGGTGTGCATTTTCGAGTCTGGGCGCCGAGGCGGCAGCGCGTCGAAGTAATAGTGGAAGGATCGCGCGGATGCGAAATGGAAGCCGAGCCCAACGGCTACTTCTCCTGCATCGTCGAGTCTGCGCGGCCGGGCATGCTTTATCGCTTTCGCCTGGATCATGGCGACAAGCTCTATCCGGATCCGGCCTCGCGCTTCCAGCCGGAAGGCGTGCACGGTCCTTCGCAGATTGTGACTCCGTCGGTGTATCACTGGAAAGACGAGTCCTGGAATGGCGTTTCCCTCGAGGGCCAGGTGATTTATGAAATGCACATCGGCACGTTCACCAGGGAAGCGACGTGGAATGCGGCGCAAAAACTTTTGCCGCAGCTGGCGGACACCGGCATCACGCTTCTCGAAATCATGCCGGTCGCCGATTTTCCCGGCGCGTTCGGATGGGGATACGACGGCGTCGATCTGTTCGCGCCGACACATCTCTACGGAACGCCCGACGACTTCCGGGCATTTGTCGATCGCGCGCATTCTGTTGGTCTCGGCGTCATTCTCGACGTCGTGTACAACCACTTCGGACCTGATGGGAACTACCTCAACGAGTTTTCCGAAGACTACTTCACGACCCGCTACCAGAACGAATGGGGCGAACCCATCAACTTCGACGGCCCCAATTCCGGACCGGTCCGCGATTTCTTCGCCTCCAATGCGTTCTATTGGGTCGATGAATTTCATCTCGACGGCCTGCGGCTCGATGCCACGCAGCAAATCTTCGACAGTTCGCCCGAACACATCCTTACCTATGTCACGCAGGAAGCGCGCCGCGCCGCAGGCCGGCGCCAGGTGGTGATCGTCGCGGAAAACGAGCCGCAGAATGCATCGCTGGTTCGTCCGCCGGAAGAGGAAGGCTGCGGCCTCGATGCGGTTTGGAATGATGATTTTCATCATTCGGCGAGAGTCGCAGTAACCGGCCATAACGAAGCGTATTACAGCGATTATGCCGGAACGCCGCAGGAGCTCATATCGGCGGTGAAATGGGGATTTCTGTACGCCGGCCAGTACTACACGTGGCAAGGAAAACGCCGGGGCTCCTATGCATTCGATCTGAAACCAGCCTCATTCGTGACCTACATTCAGAATCACGATCAGATCGCGAACTCCCCATACGGCGCGCGTATCCACGAGGTGACGACGCCTGGCCGGTACAGGGCGCTGACGGCTCTAATGCTTCTAAGCCCCGGCACACCGATGCTGTTTCAAGGCCAGGAATTCGGCGCCTCGAGTCCTTTCCTGTACTTCGCGGATCACAACAAAGATCTGGCTCCGCTGGTCGCAAAAGGACGCGCCGAGTTTATCGGACAGTTTGGGAGTGTCGCGTATTCGCGAACCGAGTTCGCCATGGGAGAACCGCATCAGCGGGCGACATACGAGAAGTGCAAGCTGAAGCATTCCGAGCGCAAAACAAATTCGCACATCGTGGCGCTGCATCAGGACCTGCTGAAACTTCGGCGCGACGATCCGGTGTTCAGCGCCCAGCGCTCCGACTGGATTCACGGAGCCGTCCTTGGCCCCGAAGCATTCGCGCTGCGTTTTCTAGCTGGAGAGCGCGGCGATCGGCTCGTCCTCGTCAATTTTGGACGCGATCTCCACTTTTCTCCGGCGCCCGAGCCACTGCTCGCACCTCCCAGAAAAGGACGGTGGGAAATGATGTGGTCGAGCGAGGATCCGAAATACGGAGGTTGCGTAAGGCCGCCTCTGGACAATACTGGAATCTGGGACATTCCCGGTCATTGCTTGGTGGTGATGTATGAGAGAGCTCATTAGCGAACACATAATCCTGAACCGAATGCCATGGTCGAAAGCCGACAAGCCCGACCCCGTGTTGCTGCTCACCAGAGAGTGGCTGGTTACGAACGGTCTGGGCGGATATGCCTCGGCATCCGTATCCGGCGCCTGCACGCGCCGGTATCATGGGCTGCTCATTGCGTCGTTGCCGGCGCCGCTGGGCCGCATGGTGATGCTGAGTCACCTGTCCGAAGAAATCGCGCTGTCGGATGAGTCGGTCGTCGACTTCAGCGGCGAGGAACTGTCGGAAGAACATCTGGACCTCCACTCGGCCGAATTTCTCAGCGAATTTCGCCTCGAGGCGGGACTGCCGATCTGGAGATACGACATTCGCGGTTGCATCCTGGAAAAACGCGTACTCATGCCGCATCTCCAGAACACCGTCCATATCTCGTACCGGTTCCTTTGCAAGGAAGGCATCATGCGTCTCCGGCTTCGGCCATCGATGCATTTGCGCCCGCACGAGGCCCCCGTATCGCTGCCGTTGGAAAAGCCTTACCGCGTGAACGCACAGGGCGACCAGTATGAAATAGTCGGGGAGAACGGTATCCCTCCGCTTCGCTTCAGTCTCCGCGGGCCAAACGTCGGCTTCGTTCTCGAGGGCGGAAAATTCAAGACTGTCTTCTACAGGGTCGAGCAAAACCGCGGTTATGAGTTCCGCGGGCCGGTCTGGAGCCCCGGATATTTGCGAACCACGTTGCGTCCAGGTGAAACCTTCACGGTGATCGCATCTACCGAACGATGGGACAAGATCCTGGCGCTGGAACCGGACGAAGCACTCCTAAGGGAACGCGAACGAAGGCGCAAACTCGTCGACGCCGCCCGGCCCGAAGTGAGAACCGGCTGGCCGGCGGAATTGGTTCTTGCGGCCGATCAATTCATCATCAAGCCGAGCTCGCGTGTCGGTGATGCAGCGCGCGCTAATGCGTCCGGCGACGATGTGCGCACGATCATCGCGGGCTACCACTGGTTCACCGATTGGGGCCGCGACACCATGATCAGCCTCGAAGGCCTCACTCTCGTCACGGGACGGCATGTCGAAGCGGGTTACATCCTGCGTACGTTTGCGCATTACATCCGCGACGGTCTCATCCCCAACATGTTTCCTGAAGGCGAACAGGAAGGCCTTTACCATACATCCGATGCGACCTTGTGGTATTTCCACGCCATCGAGAGGTATCTGTCGGCGACCGGCGATCGAGGCACTCTTACCCACCTCCTGCCCAAGCTTCTGGACATCATCGAGCATCACACGCGCGGAACGCGATTCGGCATTGGTGTTGATCCGGACGATGGACTGCTCCGGCAAGGCCAGGACGGTTATCAGCTCACCTGGATGGACGCGAAAGTAGGCGACTGGGTGGTCACACCGCGTCGTGGAAAGGCTGTGGAGATCAATGCGCTCTGGTACAACGCGCTGCGGTTGACCGAAGCCTGGGTGCGCGCAGAAATCGGCGAGCAGCAAGCGGAGAAATACGCCGCGCTTGCGGCGCGCGTATACGATTCTTTCAACAAAAAGTTCTGGTACGACGCCGGCGGCTACCTGTATGACGTCATCGACGGCGAAAGCGGCGAAGGCGGCGCCGACTCTTCGATGCGGCCGAACCAGCTCTTCTCATTTTCGCTGACGCATCCGGTGCTGGAACCCACTCGATGGAAACGCGTACTCGATGTGGTGCAACACCATCTGCTGACACCGGTCGGACTGCGAAGCCTCGTCCCCGGCCACGCGAATTTCAAATCGCAATACTACGGCGACCTGCGGGCCCGCGATGCGGCCTACCACCAGGGCACCGTCTGGGCCTGGCTCATCGGACCCTTTATCGATGCATGGCTGCGCGTCTATCCCGACGACTACAAAACAGCGCGCAGATTCCTGGAAGGCTTTGCCGCGCATCTCGGCGATGCGTGCATTGGATCCATCAGCGAAGTCTTCGACGCCCAGGAGCCGTTCACGCCACGCGGGTGCGTGGCGCAAGCCTGGAGCGTTGCAGAAGTGTTGAGGTGTTGGTTGAAGACGGCGAAATAGCCACGGAAGAATCAGCCACAAAAGGCACAAAAAGATTTAAAACTTTTTGTGCTTTTTGTGGCTGATTCTTTCTGCTCTCTTTTTTACGCCGCAAGTTGGCCCAATATTTTCTTGCGGTCTTCTATCTCCAGGCCCAGTTCTTCGAGGCGGTGTTCGGGGAGGGTTTTCCGTGCCTCGTCAAAAATTTCCTGTTCTTCCTTCTCGATATGGCTTTCCACCGCCTGGATGAGGTCGTCAATCCGGCTATCGAATTCTCGGTCCGTAGGGCTCATGGCGCCGATCTGGTCGAGCAGTTTCTCCATAGAGTCGTGTTCTTCCACCGCAGTAGATACAAGCTGGGTAGCGGTTTTTGAGGAGGTTCCGGTAAGTGCCGGATAGAAGATCTCCGTTTCCATCTGCGAGTGGATCATCAATTCTCTTCGGACGGCCTCGAAGAGTTCTTTCTTACCGTTCTGATTGCGGGCTCCCGCTTTCTTGTACTTGGAAAACAACGACTTGATGGCGTCGTGATCGTTTCTCAGGAGCAACGTTACTTTCATTCCCTTACCTCCTCAGTCCCCAAAGAGCATTCTTGGTTGCACGGCACCTGCCAAAGGAAAACCGTTAGTCATTCGCCACTTCCAGCTTGTCGTACGGAACCTGCGACTCCAGCCATGATGCGATCTCGGAAAGGCCGCGATCGAGACTCACGCGCGGCTCGTATCCCAGCAGGCGCGTCGCTTGCGAAATATCCGCAAAACAATGCCGGACGTCATAAGGCCGATGCTTTCCTGCCATTCGCAGTTTGATTTGATCTTTTCCAAGAGCGAGCGCCAGCCGCACCGCAACCGACCTGATGCTTGTGGGCTCGCCACTCCCGATATTGAAGATGTGGTCCGGTGCTGCCTCCTTTTCCAAAGCAAGAAGGAAAGCGTGTGCCACATCATGCACGCTGATGAAGTCGCGGAGCTGTTGCCCGTCTTCGTAAATAACTGGGGCATTGTTATTGATCATTCGCGACGCGAAAACGGAGACGACTCCGACGTAGGGGTTCAACAGAATCTGGCGGGGTCCATACACATTAAAGACGCGCAGGACCACAGTGGGCAAGCCATAACAGCGGCCCATCATCAGGCACATATTCTCCTGATCGAACTTGGAGAGAGCGTAGATGGACGTGAGGGAAAGCGGTTTGGTTTCGGTTGTGGGGATGGGGGTGAGAGCTTCGCCGTTCTCGCCTCGAACTTCCCATTCGCCGGCCTGGAGCTGGCACGGCGATCTTTCGGAAACGTGGACCGGAGTGCCGTTCGGCGAAGCGTACAGTCCTTCACCGTAAACGATCTGGCTCGATCCGACCACGAGGCGCTCGACCGGATGGTGAACAAGTGCGTCGAGCAGAACTGCGGTGCCGAGCGTATTAATGCTGGTGTAGGCGCCGAGTTGATACATGCTCTGGTTCGCGCCGACCGCCGATGCGAGATGGCAAACGGCGTCCACTCCTTTCAGCGCCCGGCCGACGGTTTCCGGATCCCGAATGTCGCCCACGATAAGTTCGACCTCGGGGTCGAGATGGACCGGCCTGGCCGCTTGTTTCAGCCCGCATCTCTCTGTAAGCAGGGATAAATTGTCCAGGGCGCGGACATGATACCCGTGCTGAAGGAACTCGTCTGCAACATGCGACCCGATAAACCCTGCACCACCAGTGATAAGGACCTTTTTGTTCATGACGCGTGTTCGCCATGCACTTGCACTGCCAATCCGGCGGTATTCTGAGGTCATGCCCCAGGTATACGTTGGAACAAGCGGATGGAATTACAGGCACTGGCGCGGAGACTTTTATCCGAAGGAACTCGGGCCTCAACAGTGGCTCGAGTTTTTTACCGAGCACTTCGATACTGTCGAAATCAATAACAGCTTTTATCGGCTGCCCACCGAAGAAGTCTTCGCGAATTGGCGGCGCCGGGTGCCGAAGGACTTCACGTTCGCAGTAAAGGCCAGCCGATTTCTGACGCACATCAAACGTCTCAAGGATCCCCAAAATCCTCTCGAACTTTTCTTCTCACGCGCCAGGCATCTGAGGGATCGCCTGGGCCCGGTGCTGTTCCAGCTGCCTCCACACTTCAAAGTGAATCTGGAGCGTCTTGAAATCTTTCTCTCCGCGTTGAAGCCTTACAAGAAGGTCCGCCCGGTTATTGAGATCCGCGATGCGTCGTGGCTGGTGCCTCCGGTTTTCGAACTTCTGGAAAGGTACCGGACTGTCCTTTGTTTCGCCGACTGGCGCGATACGCACGTGACCGAACCCGTCACTGCGGACTTCGTGTACATCCGCCGGCATTACGGGGCGGCCGGCGGCGGCAACTACCGCAAGTCCGCCCTCGACCGGGATGTGCGCCAGATTCGCACCTGGCTCGACTCCGGCCTCGACGTCTACATCTACTTCAATAACGACATGGGCGGCCACGCCATCCGCAATGCAGAGTATGTCCGGAAAGAATTAGCCGCGAATTACGCGAATTCTTTGTGTCGTTGTGGTTCCTCAAATTTTCGTCAAAACCCGATCTAATCTTGCAATTTCAACTACTTCTGAAGGATTATTAGTTCCACGCAAGGAGCAATAATGAGGAGAAGTTGGGTCGTTATTCTGCTGATGGTTTTCGGCGCTCTGCCGGTGGCCGGAGCACAGCAACCAGGAGCCGAACCACGAGTTTTTATCACTACTTACTGCGTCACGTGCCATAACGACAGGTTGAAGACAGGACAGTTGTCGCTCGAGAAAATGGACTTCGATAACATCCCGGCCGGTGCCGAAGTCTGGGAGAAAGTGATCCGGAAACTGAGAGCGAGCGCGATGCCGCCTCAAACGGCCCCCAAGCGTCCGGATCAGGCCATGGCCGACGCCTTTGCTTCCTATCTCGAGACGACCATCGACCGCGCCGCCGCCGCGAAGCCCAATCCAGGCCACGCAACGCTTCACCGTCTCAACCGGACCGAATACGGCAACGCCGTTCGCGATGTCCTCGGCCTCGAGATCGATCCAACACCGTTGCTCCCGGCCGACGACGAATCTTACGGCTTCGACAATATTGCGGACGTCCTCAAGATTTCGCCGTCCCTGATGCAACGGTATATGTCTGCCTCATGGAGCATCAGCCGGCTCGCGGTCGGAAACCCCGCGATCGTCGCCGAAACAGCAACTTATCGCGCCAAGCCGGATCTGTCTCAAGACGGCCATATCGAGGGTCTACCTCTCGGCACCCGCGGCGGCTTGAGCATGCGTCACAACTTTCCACTCGACGGCGAGTACGAAATCCGTGTTCGGTTGTGGCGCGCTACGGCGGACGTAATTAAAGGTCTCGAGGACGTGAACCAGCTCGAAGTCAGCGTCGACGGCGTTCGTACCAGACTCATCACGATCGGCGGACCGACGGATCGTGACCTCAGCTACGAAAATTCCGGCAAATCCGCGGAAGAAATCGATAAACGCCTCACCGTCCGAGTCCAGGTGAAAGCCGGCCCGCGCACGGTGATCGCCACCTTCCTCAAACAGAGCGACGCCCAGGCCGATGACGTCCTGCAACCGTACATGCGGACGAATCTCGATCCGCTTGGCTATCGCGGTCTGCCCGCGGTTGACCGGGTGAGTGTCGCGGGTCCATTCAAGCCAACAGGCGCTGGCGACACACCGAGCCGCCGTCAGATCTTCACCTGCAAACCGTCGAGCGCTACCGAGGAGCCGGTTTGTGCCCGGCAAATCATTTCGAAACTGGCCCGGAAGGCTTACCGCAGACCCGTCACGCAGAGCGACCTGGACAACCTGATCGGCTTCTATCAGCGCGGCCGCAACGAAGGCGGCAACTTTGAATCCGGAATCGAAGCGGCCATCCAGCTTCTTCTCGCGAGCCCGGATTTCCTGTTCCGGTTCGAGCCCGATACGGCAAATGCCGCTCCCGGCGGTGTTTATCGGATCAGCGATCTGGATCTGGCATCCCGGCTGTCGTTTTTCCTCTGGAGCACGATTCCCGACGAAGAGCTTCTGAGTGCTGCAGCGCAGGGACTTTTGAAGGATCCCGCGGTTCTGGAGCGCCAGGTGAAGCGGATGCTGAAAGATCCTCGCGCAAAGGCTCTCGTGGATAACTTCGCGGGGCAGTGGCTGTACCTCCGTAACCTGAAAACCATCAACCCGGATTTCGAAACGTTCCCGGACTTCGACGACAACCTGCGGCAGGCGATGAAGAAAGAGACCGACCTCTTCATCGAAAGCATCATCCGCGAAGACCGCAGCGTGATGGAGCTGCTGAACGCGAATTACACGTTCGTCAATGAGCGCCTGGCCAGACATTACAGAATGCCGGGAATCTACGGCACCGACTTTCGCCGGGTCACTTTGAAGGACGACAACCGTAGAGGACTTCTTGGACAGGCGAGCATCCTGACCTTGACATCGAATTCCACGCGGACTTCTCCGGTGAGTCGAGGCAAGTGGATTCTCACGAACATCCTCGGCCTGCCGCCGAATCCGCCGCCTCCGGAAATTCTGGCACTCAAGGAGAAGTCGGACGCCGGCAAACCCACCTCGCTGCGCGAGCGCATGGAGCAGCACCGCGCCAACCCGACTTGCGCAGGCTGCCACCGCGCGATGGACCCCATCGGTTTCTCCCTGGAAAACTTCGACGCGGTAGGACAGTGGAGAAACACCGACGAAGGCGTTAAAATCGATCCGTCAGGGACCCTGTTCAATGGCACTAACGTCAACGGACCTGTATCTTTACGACAGGCGCTGGCGAGCCGTCCGGAGATATTCACAGGGGTGTCGACCGAAAAATTGATGACTTATGGTCTGGGCCGCGGCATTCAATACTATGATATGCCTGCCGTCCGCAGCGTGTTGAAGAGCGCGCGACCCACAGATTTCCGTTTTTCTTCGATGGTATTGGGTATTGTAAAAAGTGTTCCGTTTCAAATGAAAACAGTGCAGCTCAAGGAAACGAATTGAACTGTAGCGGCGGTCGATGAGCGGCTGCGAATGCAAGCCCGATAGGGCGCAGCCATCAAGCAAAGACCGCCGACGATGGAGGCCGGAAAGCATGTTCATTACAAAGAAGCATCTTCCCCGCCGCGCGTTTCTTCGCGGTATGGGCGTCGCAATGGGACTGCCGTTGCTGGAATCGATGATTCCCGCAGCAACAGCGCTGAGCCAAACGGCAGCGAACCCGCGAATCCGCCTGGGGTTTTTATATATGCCACACGGAGCACACATGATCAACTGGACGCCCGCCACTGAGGGCGCTGGTTTCGAACTCTCGCGGATCCTCGCTCCGTTGAAGCCGGTGCAGGATCAACTGGTCGTCGTGAGCGGTCTTTCGCACAAGAATGCAGGCGCAACAGCCGGCGATAGCGGAGGCGATCATGGCCGCTCCCCAACGGTGTTCCTCAGCGGAGCGCGTCCAAGACGGACCGAAGGTGAAGACGTCCGAGCGGGCATAACGGTAGATCAGATTGCCGCGGCCACTCTCGGCCAGGACACTCCACTGCCGTCTCTCGAGCTGGCGACGGAAGACATGACCGGCCTGATCGGAGCGTGCGATGTAGGCTTCAGTTGCACGTACACGAACACGAACTCCTGGAAGACGGCCACCACGCCTCTTCCGATGGAAATCAATCCGCGCGTGGTCTTCAATCTTCTGTTTGGCGACGGCAGCAACGCCACAGAGCGGCTCAACCGCATGCAGCGGCAGCGCAGCATTCTGGACGCCGTCACCGAACGTGTGACGAAGCTGGAAAAGAAACTCGGCCCCTCCGACCGCAACAGAATGAACGAGTATCTCGATAACATTCGCGAAATCGAACGCCGCATCCAGCTCGCCGAGAAACAGCACGGGTCGAATCTGTCGGTGCCGGCAACCCCGGTCGGGGTCCCGGATGATCATGAGGAACATTCCAAGTTGATGATGGATTTGATAGCGCTGGCTTTCGAAGCGGAGATCACGCGGGTGTCGACATTCATGATGGCGCGTGAAGTCAGCTATCGGACATTCCCGAAAATTGGCGTTCCGGAGCCGTTCCATTCCACGTCGCATCACCAGGACAAACCGGAAACTCTCGAGAAGCTGACCAAGATCAATACGTATCACGTGAGTCTGGTGAATTACCTTCTCGAGAAGCTGAAATCGAAGTCCGACGGTGCAGGCACGCTTCTGGATAATTCGCTGATTTTGTACGGAAGCTGCATGAGCAACCCGAATGTACACAATCACGGTCCGCTCCCGATCTTCACGTGAAGTATCCCGACAATACGCCGGCGGCGAACCTTTTGCTGACGATTCTGCACAAAGCCGGCATTCACGAGGAACTTATCGGCGACAGCACAGGCGTCCTGTCCGAAGTGTAACTGTAGGCGCCGGCTTTAGCCGGCGCGCACCGCCGGAGGCAAAACGACACATGCGTATCTTGAAGGTACTCGTTCTCGCGTCATTTCTGGCCGTCAATTCCTTTGCCGCGGGCGCTTCCTCGCTGCTGGACGCCGTGAAGAGTAAGGATAAGGAAAGCATCCGCACGCTGCTCCGCCAGGGTGCCGACGTGAAAACGCCCGAACCGGACGGGACAACGGCGCTTCACTGGGCCGCTCACTGGAACGATCTGGAAACGGCCGACCTCCTGATTCGTGCGGGGGCCGACGTACGCGCCGCAAACCGCTACGGCGCAACACCGCTGTCGGAAGCCGCCGGCAATGGCGGCGCGGCGCTGGTCGAGCGCCTGTTGAAAGCGGGCGCCGATCCCAACACTCTGGTCACCAGCCAGGGTCAGACCGTGCTGATGACTGCTGCCCGCGTCGGCAACCTGGATGCGGTCAAGGCGCTGCTGGATCATGGCGCCTACGTGGACGCGCGTGAGAGCTTCCGCGGACAGACCGCTCTGATGTGGGCCGCCGCCGAAGGTCACGCTCCGGTTGTAAAACTTCTACTCGCGCACGATGCTGATCACCGGGCGCGATCCCTCGATCGCGAGACCACCGTGCCGAAATTGACGGCTGGTACGCCGGTTGTCGCGATTCCCCGCGGCGGCTTGACGGCGTTGCTGTTTGCGGCCCGGCAAGGCCATATGGACGCCACAAAGGCCCTGCTGGACGGCGGTGCAGATATCAACGAGCCGGATTCCGACGGCAATAACGCGATTGTGCTGGCTCTGCTCAACAGTCATTACGACCTGGTGCAGATGCTGATCGAGCGCGGCGCGGACCCCAACGTCGCTGCGAAAGACGGGCGAACTCCGTTGTACACCGCCGTGGATATGCACGATGCGGATTGGTCGCCGCTCCCGGCGCGCAAGGTTGAAGACAAAACGACAGCTCTCGACATCATCAAGTCGCTGCTGGCCAAAGGCGCGAACGTCAACGCTCAACTCACGGCCGCTTCCCCGATTGCGAAGGTCGCGCAAGACACCGGTGACCGCACCCTGAGCGCCGGCGCGACCGCTTTCATGCGGGCCGCCCGCAGCGGCGATGTCGCACTCATGAAACTCTTGCTGGAGAACAAGGCCGATCCGAAACTCGCCAACAAAAACGGTCTCACGGCATTGAGCGTCGCGGCCGGCTTGAATTGGGCTGACAAGATCAAGAGTACCGAAGCCGAAGCCCTCGAAGCCGTCAAACTCTGCACCGAACTCGGCCTCGATCTGAACGCGGCCATGGATAACGGCGACGCCGCCCTCCACGGCGCCGCCCTCCGCGGCGCGGATTCCATCGTGAAATTCCTCGTGGAAAAAGGCGCGCAACTCAACGCGGAAACCAAGACCGGACTAACACCCCTCGACGTCGCCATGGGCAAAGTCGCGCCACCCGCGCCGCCCCGCGACCCGCACCCCACCACGGTCGCCCTGATCAAAGAACTGGGAGGCAAGCCCGGCGAACCGAAGAAGCCGGAAGAGAAGAAGGCCGAACAAAAGTAATTCGGATTCGAAGGAGGGTTTAGCCGCGGATTAAATGTCCTTGAGGTCCCCTCGATGAAGATGATGCGCGTTCACATTACGCTTTGGGTCGTTCTGCTGATCATCGGTTTCCTTCTGGGATTTGTTCCTGAATACCTGAAGAACCGCGAACTTCAAACACAGTTGGAAAATCCAAAGAAGACGATCGATGCCCTGAAACTACAGCATCAGTTGGGCGACGTACGAGATGCCGCTGCACTCATGCTGTTGGAACTGTCCCGTCAGAATTATGGGCTGGCACGAGATCATTCGATGGACTACTACAACAAGCTCCATAACCTGATCAACGAAAGCCAGGACGAAAATCTCAAAAAGTCTTTAGCGGAGCTGTCGGCCACACAGAATTCGTTGACGACGAACCTGCTCACGTCAACACCAAATTCATTGGCGGCCGCACAGCCGATTGTCTCGCGGACATTCGAGTTGACGAAGAACGTCAACAAGTAAAACATCACCTGTGGCGAGCCGCTCCGCAATCTTTGCAAACCAGCCAGAAAGGTGCTACCGTCGCCAGAAATTCCTATGAATTCGACAGCAACCGCAATCGCGATTCTCTTTCTCCAGTGGGTAAACGTGCCGCTTCCGAACACTCCGCGCACGCCCGATGGAAATCCCAATCTCACGGCGCCTGTACCGAAAACTCCGGACGGCAAGCCGGACCTCACAGGGATTTGGAGAAACCCGGACGGCAAATATCTGAATAACATCGCGGCCGATGGAGTCCAGGTCCCCTTCCAGCCATGGGCGGAAGCGCTATACAGAGAACGGCAGGAAAACTTTAGCAAGGACCGGCCTTCCGGGCGCTGCTTACCCCACGGAGTACCCGACATAATGCTCGTGCCGGCCACTCCTTTCAAGATCATCCAGACGCCGGTTGTCACCCTGATGCTCCTGGAAAATCAGGGTCACTTTCGTCAGATTTTCAGCCGCGGTTTCCCGAAGGAAACAAATCCGACATGGCCTGGCTATTCGATCGGCAAGTGGGAAGGCGACACGTTCGTCGTCGATAGCGTGGGTTTCAACGACCTGACGTACCTCGACGACGGCGGCCATCCGCACAGCGACGCGTATCATTCCATCGAACGCTTCCGGCGCAGCGACTTCGGGCACCTGGATTACGAAATCACCATCGATGATCCCAAAGCGTATACGCGAAGCTGGAAAGTCAGTATTCCGTTCGCACTGTTTCCCGACAACGAATTGATGGAATCCGTCTGCGAAAACGAACGGGACTTCGAGCATCTGGTCGGCAAGTAAAGGAGAGTAATGCGCACCCTTGGAGTCATTGCCATAATTCTGATGGTGAGCTGCGCCGCCGCAGCTCAATGGGTGAACCTGACACTGCCGAACATTCCGCGAACGCCTGATGGCAAACCAAACCTGGCTGCCCCTGCGCCGAAAGCACCGGATGGTAAGCCGGACTTATCCGGTATCTGGAGAGTAGCGAGTGGCAAATACCTGCAAAATATCGCAGCGGATTTGGGCGAACCTCCCTTCCAACCCTGGGCGGCCGCTTTGTATAAAGAACGAGTAGCTGTATTGGGGAAAGGCAGACCTTCAGAAGGATGCATCCCTCACGGCATTCCGGATGGGATGGTCGTCCGCAATTTTCCTTTCAAGATCGTCCAGACACCGGGCGTTGTTGTGATCCTCTATGAGGAGTTCAATCACTTTCGGCAGATTTTCACCGACGGCCGGGGTTTTCCTCCGGAAACGAGTGAGAGCTGGTTCGGATATTCTGTTGGCAAGTGGGAAGGCAACACGTTGGTCGCCGAGACCGTCGGTTTCAACGATAAGAGCTGGCTCGATGATCCTGGACATCCTCACAGCGAGGCACTGCGCGTCACCGAACGCTTTCAGCGCCGCGACTTCGGACATATGGATATCCAGATCACGTTTGACGATCCGAAGGCATACACAAAACCGTGGACAGTGACCATACCCTTCGATTTGTACGCCGACACCGAGCTCATGGAAAGCATCTGTGAAAACGAAAAAGACCGTCCCAACATGGTGGGCAAATAAGGCCGGCGGTGGCGCTGACAGAGCTTCTGTATCCCCTGGATTCATACCGCAAAGAATTTTCCTCTCTGGTCGAGGGCACGGAGCAGAATAACGTCGGGCGGCGGCGGCCAGCCATCCGACACGGGCGTCCTTACCTGGGGCTCCGAGCAGGCGCGCGTTGTTTCCGTGAAGCGAGATGGACCCAATGTGATTCACGTGCTGGAAGGGCCGCTACCCGCGCGCGGAACCGAGGTTCAGGGCGCGATCGACTGGGATCGCAGGTATGCGCTTATGCGCACGCACACGGCTCTGCACATTCTTTGCGGCGTGATTTTCCGAGACTTCGGAAGTCAAGTCACGGGCGGCAATATGGAGCCGTTGAAAGCGCGGATGGATTTCGAGCTCGCTCAGTTATCTCCGGACTTCTGTCAGGATATTGAGACAAGAGTGAATCGCGAAATCGATGCTGCACGTTCCGTTAGTGTCCGTATCATTCCGCGGGAGGAAGCGTTCCGGATCCCCGACCTCATCCGCACGAAGATCAACCTTCTGCCCGAAGGCATTGCGGAAGTCCGCATTGTCCACATCGAAGGACTCGATCTTCAGGCCGACGGCGGCACACACGTAGCAAACACGAGCGAGGTCGGCCGCATCAAGGTTGTCGGCTATGAGAACAAGGGCAAGATCAACAAGCGTCTTCGTATCACCGTTGACTGACGCCGGCTTGATTTTTGCCGGCGTGCTGTTCATCTATCTTCTGCTGCCAACGAAGAATTACTACTGGGATGGCATCGGGGTGTCGAATGCCATTGAACATTCGGAAACTCAGCCGCTACTCCATCAGAACCACCTGCTATATGGCCCACTGGGATTTGTCGCATGGCGTACGACTCTAGGCGTATTGCCTGGAGTACGGGCGCTCGATCTGCTGCAAGTCATCAATTCGTTTTTCGGAGCCGCGGCTGTGGCTGTTTTTTATCGGGTGCTCCTCCGTACCTTCGGATCATCGTACGTCGCCGCATGCCTCTCGCTGGCGCTGGCGTTTTCAGCGACCTGGTGGAAATTCTCAACGGACGTCGACAGCTATATTCCCAGCATCTTTTTCGTTCTTCTTGCACTACTTCTCGTATCCCCGGGCAAGAAGACCCGCCCTGTCATTCTCGGTTGTGTTCAGGCATGCGCGATGCTGTTACATCAACTGGCCGCGTTCTGTGCGCCTGTTTTGATCCTGGCGCTTTGGTGGAAAGAACCCAATCAGACGTCTCGACAGAAAATCGTTGCGATTCTTCAATACTCCATCACGGCAGCAGTGATTACCGTGGGCTTCTATTCCGCCGCTTTCGTTGCGCAGTCCGGAACATTTCATCTCGCGCCCTTCTTGCAGTGGATCACTTCGTATTCGCAGGACGCCGGCTTTTCTTTTTCCATTTGGAAAAATTTAGTCACTTCGATTGCCGGACACGTGAAACTGGTTGTTGGTGGACGCCTCGCTCTTGTGCGAGCGGTATGGAATCCATTTCTTGCACTGACGACTGCAGGCCTTACTGCGCTGGCCACGATTCTTGCGATCCGTTTGCGAAGGGCCAGGCTCAAACTGCAAAGCGGAGATCCCGGCATCGCGAGGATGACGTTGACGACGACGATGATGACGATCGTGTGGATCGGTATTTATGCCGCGTTTCTCCTCTTCTGGCTTCCCCACAATACGTTTTACCGGCTGTTCTATTTACCTGCCCTGCTGATGCTTGCAGCGACGTTCATACCCGCCGCGCCCGAACGCCACTATCGCCTGGCGCTCGCAGTGGCCATTCTGTTTCTCTGGAACCTTGGATTTCACATCTATCCATACGCGCAATCCATAGCCAACCCGACACTGGAGATTGCGAACAGACTCCAGAAGTCATGGCCCGCAGGCACGGTTGTGTATTGGGATGTCCATGCCGCCGACAATCGGACGATTCAGTACTTCAACCCGCAGGTGAAGTGGAAGGAACTATGGGAACGCGCATGGATTGGAGATATCGAGCAGACGATGGATGCTGCGTATGCAACCGGCAAGCGCCTCTGGTTTGACCTGGCCGCACTGGAACGATTCACTGCCGACGACCAGGAATTCAGCGCATGGTTGAAAACGAATTGCCAGCTGGGTCCCAGACGTGAATTCACGGATGGGAGCCACAAGATCGGATTTGTGCAACTGATACCGAGGAACGTGAAATGATGCTGGGCAAGCTAAAAACCTAGTCCACAGTCTGAGCTCAGCTAGTCATAACTCCTTTGGGAAGGGAAGCCTGCAGTCGGTTCTCCTCCGCCACTCCGTCCACAAAATGGGTGCTTTAGCGTCTAATAAGTAGAAATTCTGCACAGCTGGCAGGGCGCCCTGATGCTAACCACCACTAAAGCTTGAGGTTATTTTCCAGCCCAGTTTTGGTCAATTACGTGCAAGATCGCACGGAGTATAAAAGCGCTCGGGGGGTAAACATGGATACTGCAATCTCAGAGACGGCGGCCAGACGACGACTTTTCGGCGGCGAAGCCGGCGTAGGCATGTTGGAAATGAGTTTCGTGCTTCTGATTGCCGGAGTTCTGTCTGCTGTCGCGCTACCCGCAACCAAGACAGCGTTGGCTTCCTATAAGCTGAATTCGGCCGTGTCGGCCGCAACCGGCGCGATCCAGTCTGCGCGTTATCAGGCCATCATGCAGGGCTATCACTTCAGAATCACTTTTACTCAGGGCAGCGCCAGCTACCAGATTTTGAGCAAGGTGCCTCCCGCGACGACTTTTTCCAACGCGGGCGGTTCCATTCTGTGGACGACAACACCTGGTATCTCGATGACGCCGACGACGACATTGGAGTTTTTTCCCGGCGGAACAGTTCAGGCGACAACGGGCACGCTGAGTTT
>QHXD01000644.1:5387-9142 GCA_003223895.1 Acidobacteriota bacterium | reverse complement strand
CGTACAACATCGCGTCCAACTTCCGATACGCGTCGGATGCGGCGAACGGTTCGGTGGATGTCAACACACCGCCCAATGTTAGCGTGCCGGCCCACGGAACTGCGAAGTTCAAGGTGAGGCTGAAAGTGGACGCGACCAGACTTCCGATATGGACGTTGAACGGAGGAAGCCGCGGCGGCGATGGCTTCAGGTTACAAGACTTTGAATTCGACGGATACATCACTTTGACCAGTGGGACCCAGACCGTTCGCCTGCCCTGGCACGTCCTGCCACACCGCGCAGCGGCCGTAGCTCCCGACACCGACCACGTCAATTTGAAGAAAGGCCCTGCAACCGTTGTTTTGAGCAACAAGGATGGGGCTGTAAACGGTCGCGTCGACGCCTTTTCGCTCCTGGGCGAAAGCCGCAAAATCCCGAAACGACAACTGCCCGGCCCTGGCGACAACTTCGCAATCATCGACCTGAAGGCGGTCGGCGCCAGGCTGGTCAGGGGACCGGGAATCCAATTCGCCGTTACCACTTTCGGCACGCGCTCCCATCCCAACTACCCTGCGGAGTTCGACATCTACATTGACTCCAATCGCGATGGCGTATTCGACTATGTCGTTTTCAATTTGGAGAATGGAGGATTTGCAGCGACGGGCCAGAATGTCGTGGCTGTCGTCAACCTTGCCACTGGCGTCGGTTCGATCTTTTTCTTCACCGATGCGGATCTCGATTCATCAAACGCCATTCTCACCGCGCCGCTGTCCGCCCTTGGCTTGAACGCCAGCAGCAAGTTCGATTTTTCAGTGCTTGCGTTTGACAACTACTTCACTGGAAACCTGACGGACTCGATCGTCGGCCTGACCTATACGCCTTCCACACCTCGTTTCGTTGCCTCCGGCGTGCCGGCAACAGGAGTGCCTGTGGGCGGGAAGAGTACCCTCACCATCCAGGCCGTCCCCGGCGGCGATGCCGCTTCACCATCGCAAACCGGAATCCTGCTGATGTACCGCGACGCAAAAACAAACCACGAAGCAGACACGATCGACGCCAAAACAAACCAAAAAGAAGACGACCAGGGTGAACGATAACGCCTGACCACATAGCCGCGCCGCCCGGCGCGGCTATGTTTAACGCAGGAATTGCGACAGGTATTTTTCTCCTTTCCTTCGGAAATTTTTGTCGGTGGAACTGCGATGTACCCTTCTGTCCACCGTGATTTACCTGCACGAAATTTTGGCCATCCGCCTGCCTGTGTACGCCTGAGTAATTGTTCACACGACGTGATTTGTTCTGGAACCGAGCAGGACGCATTCCAATGACAAGAAAATTCCTACAAAGGAGGAGCATGGCCTCTCGAATATCTGCACAACGAATTCCGAGTCAAAGGACACGGTTGGCCGTTATTGCAAGTCTTGGCCTCCTGTGCCTTCTGTTAACACCCGTTTCGTCTCTGGCCAAAGAAGACCGAGACCAGGAGCAGTTAACACTTCCGATCGGTGGGAGTGCGGGAACTGCGAAATTCACCGGAAATTTAACCATTCAACGATTTGTTCAAGTCAACGGCCAGGTCAAAGCCGTTGGGGTAATCAAGGGCATGTTATCCGACGCGGCGGGCGTCCCACTAGGCACCGCTCTGAGAGGGCCGCTGCTTCTGCCGGTAACAGTCGGGGCGGCAACAACTCCTGTCGCTGCGATGACACAACCTGAATCGAGGCAGTCCAGTACTGCTGACTCGTCTCCGGGCGCCGCGGTCAAACGACCGGTACTCTTGCTGCTCACGGTACCGCCCGCACCACCTCAATCGACCTGTCAGGCGGTCGCAATTTCCGTCGGCGCGGTCAATCTAAATGTTGCCGGCCTGACGGTGACTACAATGCCGGTGGATCTCACCCTTGGAGGGCAAACCGGCGGATCCAATGCTCTGGGTACTCTTCTCTGCAATGTTCTGGCCACACTTACAAATGTCGCCAACCTGGTAAATCTTTTGAATCAGGTGCTGGGCTTGCTGGGCGGCTTGTAACCATTAAAAAATTCAACCGAGGCGGGCCTCCAGTGATGAAAATCGCCGGCAGGCCCGCCTGCCGAGACAACATGAAACTCACGAAAACAGAGAAGGACTTCTTGCAGTATCAGCGTGTGGCGCGAATGGCGTCGGTTGATTCGAACGGTGTTGCACACAACGTCCCGGTTTGTCCTCTCGTGGACAAAGACAAGATTTACTTCGGAACCGAGCGAAAGGCCAGGAAGCTTCGTAACATTCAGGCGAATCCCAGCGTGACGGTCGTCTTCGACGAATACACGGAAGCGTGGAGCTTCCTACGCGGAGTCATGGTCCAGGGCACAGGTCGTGTCGTCAATAAGAAGGAGTTTCAGGAACTCCGAAAGAAGATCTACAGCAAATTTTCTCAGTACGAATCGAATGCCCCCCTTGGCGAACGTGATTCCGTCATCGTGGAAGTGACACCAACCAGGAAATTCAGCTGGGGACTCGAATGATTCGGGGACAACGCGGGCTAAAGCCCGCGACTACATCGAAGAAGGTTGATCCCAAATGTAGTCGCGGGCTTTAGCCCGCGTTGTCCCCGAATTACTTGAATTTTGGTATCACCTCTGCGGCGAAGCGGCGAAGCCCTGCCGGATCGAACGGCGGAGTTGCGCCTACGATGAAGTGTGTCACGCCGATCTTGATGAATTCGTCGATTCGGGATTGGATCTGGTCCACAGTGCCCACCAGCGCACTTTGATCCATTTCTTCGACCGGGCGGTGCCAGGCCGCTGCTATCTTGCCCAACACTTCCTGCTTCATGGCCGCCGAGTCGCAAATCACGGCGACACCGGCCCATGAGATTTCGATTTCGTCAAAGTTGCGTCCGACACTCGCACAGTGTTCCTGCAGGACCCGGATCTTGTTGCGGAAAACCGCCGGCGAACCAAATGTGTTCCAGATATCGGCATGTCTTGCCACGACCCTCAGAGTCATCTTCTCGCCTGCCGCTCCAATGAGGATTGGCGGGTGCGGTTTGCGCACGGGTTTGGGCTCGCACCACGCATCCTTGACACTGTAGTAGCGACCCTCGAATGTCGTTTTCCGCTGCGTCCAGAGACCCTTGATGATTTGAACGGACTCATCCAGGCGTTGAATGCGTTCCGCAGTGGTGTAGAACGGGATTCCATATGCCCGGTGTTCGGCTTCAAACCAGCCCGCGCCAATGCCGAGAATGAGACGACCGCCGGTTGCATGATCGAGAGTCGCGGCCATCTTGGCCAGGACTGGGGGATGCCTGTACGTGTTGCCTGTCACGAGCACGCCGACTTCGATCCTGCTCGTTTGCAGGGCAAGGCCGGTCAGCGTGGTCCATCCTTCGAAGCACGGCCCGGAAGGTTCGCTGAAGATCGGGAAAAAATGATCGAACACCCAGGCAGTGTCATAGCCGGCCTGATCGATGGCCTTCCAAACCGAGACAAGTTCCTGCCAGGTGGTGTTCTGCGGTGGTGTTTGTACTCCAAATCGAATTTGACGGCTCATCATAGTTTAGTACTTGAGTTCGCCCCAAAAGGCAACTCCTCAACCGAACTAGCAGAGCAGGTAGGTCATGTACGGAGTCCGGCTGTTCAGCGGCGTAATGCTGATCGATCCGGTCGGGCTCCATCGAACGCTCCTGTGGTTGGTCTCGTGCACATTCTTACCCTGGATTTCGAGGCGGGAACGGTCTCAATTGTTGCTCGTGCAATCGAACTGGATGGATTGGGTAAAAATTCGCAGTTTT
>QHXD01000644.1:3170-5349 GCA_003223895.1 Acidobacteriota bacterium | reverse complement strand
TCGATCCGCAAAACCGCGCCGTCGTCTGCATCCGTCAACAGGTAGAGAAGTCCATCCGGACCCTGCCGAACGTCGCGGATCCGCTGCCTCAACTCGACGAGCAGTGATTCCCGGCGGAGTTCCTCCATATTTTCATTGAACAGGATTCGCTCGAGGTGCCCGGTGCCCGGAATCTCGCCGGTGCGCTGACCTCCGACGAAGACATCGCCCTTCCACTTGGGGAGCCGGTCCCCTGTGTAGAACGCCATTCCTGAGATGGCAATCGACGGTACCCAGAACACAATCGGCTGCTCGAAGCCTGGCTGCCACGGCTGTTCCGATTGCCGCGGACCCGGATATGTGCGTCCATAGCTGACGATGGGCCAGCCGTAGTTGCCACCCGGCCTGATGATATTGATCTCGTCGCCGCCGTTCGGCCCGTTTTCGTTTTCCCAGACCTCGCCGGTTCCGGGATGAACAGCCAGGCCAAGCGCGTTTCGATGACCGAGCGAGTACACCTCAGGCTTATAGCCGGGCTTTCCTACAAAGGGATTGTCGCCCGGCACACTGCCGTCATCACGAAGCCGGAGCACTTTGCCGGCATGGCTGTTGGGATCCTGGGCACCGTTGTTGACGCCGCCGGTCGTCATGAAGAGCAAGCCGGCGCGGCCGAACGCGATACGTGATGCACCATTGGTGCCGGGCCCCGCCACGAAGATGTCGCGGGAGTCCGTAAGCGCGCTGCCGTTCCAGTGTCCTCGTGAGAGCGCGATTGTCGTCTGCGTATCCGAGGTTGGCTTGGTGTAGGTGAGATATACGAAGCCGTTTTCAGCGAACTTTGGGTGGAGCGCGATGTCCATCAAGCCGGACAGGCCGGCAGCCCGCACTTCCGGCACACCCGCAATCGGCTGCGGATCCAGCACTCCGTTACGAATGATTCGTAGCCGGCCGGGCCGCTCCGTGACCAGCATGCTGCCGTCGGGCAGGAACGCCAGACCCCAGGGATGCGATAGTCCCTTCGTAACCACAACGACCCGGATATCCTGTCCTTCCGCCGTCTGGAACTCCACCGGTTTATCCGGCAGCGGGCGCGCAGGAATTCCCTGCGGCGCAACCGGAATGTTATTTCGAAATGGAACACGCTGCTGCGCGCCACCAACAGTTGCGAACAACAGCGCAGCCAGTGCGAGCCCAACCACCACAGTTTGCTTCAGCGCACGCGGGATCCTCATAGCCTGATAACCTCCTTGCGGAGCGATAGTATAGGTGAGACGATACGCCAAAATCGAGGAACCTGAACTCGTAGCGAAACTATATGAGCCGTCGGCGAATATTTTTGCTTTTGGTCATCGCGGTAAGCATTTTTGCGCTTTATAAATTTGCGGTGGTGGCCACGGCATCGGCCAAGGCGCTGGGCTCGGGTTATCTGTTCGACCTCTGGCACGGCCCGGTAAGCCTCTCGTCGACATCGATTGGAAAGATTCCGGCCGATGTTTACACCAGCTCACGATCCCGCTTTCCCCTGCTCCTGGTTCACGGAGTGAACGAGACGGGAAAAAACAGCGCTGAGGTGAAACCTTTTGCCGAAGCCTTCGCCGGATCGGGATTCCGTGTCGTCGTCCCCCAATTCGAGCGGCTCACGCGGCAAAATGTCACACCCGAGGACATCGATGATGTTGTTTCAGTTTTCGATTCACTGCGAAGCGAAGCTGCCATCGCATGCGTCAGCTATGGTTGCGGTCCGGCTTTGATCGCGGCAAGCCGGCCGGAGATCCGCGATAGGGTTCGGTTCGTTCTAACGTTCGGCGCCTATTTCGACCTGACGGATACGCTTCGATTCGTTATTACCAGTCCGCCCAGCGCGCTCGCCTACAGCAAGTGGGTCTACATGAAAGCGAACCTGGACCTGGTTCGGAACGAGAGCGACAAGAAGGCCATGACTGCATTGTTTGAATCGCGCGACGAAGAAGAGTTCAGCGTCCGGCTTGCAGCAGTCCCTCAGCTCAAGGATCGATCCGAGAGACTGTCGCCTTCGCGCTACATCAATGGTATTCGCGCCCGATTGATCGTCGTCCACCTCGGTTCCGATCCCTGTGTCCCGTCGTCGGAAAGTGTTCGAATGGTCGAAGCCGCGAAGGCGCTCCACATCCCATACAGCCTCACTGTTCTCGGCATGTATGGACACACCCGCCCGGTTTGG
>QHXD01000644.1:1536-3038 GCA_003223895.1 Acidobacteriota bacterium | reverse complement strand
GTATAAGTTGTTGATCGGCATGTTGCTTTCGGCTGTTAGCCTGGCCGCGGCAGCCGGCGCCGAGTTTCGATTGGCTGACGCGGTGATGCGGGCGGATCGAGACACGGTTCGCTCACTGCTCCAGCAGAAGATCGACGTCAACGTGGCCCAACCGGACGGCACGACTGCGCTGCATTGGGCAGTCCGCCACGATGATTTGGAAACAGCCCGATTGCTGATTCGCGCGGGCGCAAAAGTCACTGCGCCTACCCGCTACGGCGTGACGCCGCTTTACCTTGCCTGCGTTAATGGAAACGCGGCCATGATCGACGCGTTATTGCGCGCTGGAGCGAGTCCGAAGGCGACCAACGCCGGCGGAGAAACCGCCCTGATGACCGCCGTCAGAACGGGCAAGCGGGACGCTGTAAAACTGCTCCTCGACCGTGGCGCGATGGTGAACACGAAAGAAGACGTGCGCGGACAGACGGCACTCATGTGGGCGGTTTTGGAAAATCATCCCGAAGTGGTCAAGTTGCTCATCGCGAATGAAGCGGATGTCAACGCCCAGACAAACGTGACTATTCCCGATGGAACAACGGGCATCCCGGAGGCGACTTCGGCCGATATCGGGGCGCATGGCGTCGGGATATACAGGCCGCGCGCTGTGCCCAGTCCTTCAGGAGCGATGACGCCGTTGTTGTTCGCGGCCCGGGAAGGCAACCTTGAAATGGCTCGCATTCTGGTGGACGCAAAAGCGGATCTCGAGCTGCCGTCTGCGAACGGAACGCATCCGCTGGTGGTCGCAATCACCAATAATCACATCGAGCTCGCTTTGTTCCTGCTCGAGAAGGGCGCCGACCCCAACGCGTTCGACAACTTTTACAAGCGTACACCTCTTTTCGCTGCCGTCGAGATGCGAGATCGGGACTTCACCCGCGACACCGCACCTCCTGTGGAAGACGCCAGAGATCCTATGGACTTGATCAAAGCGCTTCTGGCTCGCGGGGCCAACCCGAACTTGCGAACCAACACCACTCCTGTCCGGGGTTTCATGCAAGTTTCCACGAGCTGGGTGAACTTCGATGGCGAGACAGCGTTCATTCGCGCAGCCCTGGCGGGCGACGTCACACTGATGCGCCTCCTGCTCGAACACGGCGCCGACCCCAGCGTCAAGACGAACGAAGGCTCCACAGCTCTGATGGCCGCCGCCGGAATCAACTGGGTTGTGGCCCAGACCTTCAGCCGATCCAATGCGGAGTATCTGGAAGCCGTCAAGCTGTGTCTCGAACGAGGGGGCGATATAGACGCGGCCAACTCGCAGGGATTTACGGCCATGCACGGCGCCGCGAACCGCGGCTTCGACGAGATGATCAAACTGCTGGCCGCGAACGGCGCAAAGCTTGACCTGAAAGACAAACAAGGACGTACACCCATGACCTTCGCGGAAGGAGTTTTCCTGGCTGGGCAACCGCCGGTTCGAAAACCCAGCACCATCGCTCTGCTGCAGGAATTGATGGGCGGGA
>QHXD01000644.1:0-1527 GCA_003223895.1 Acidobacteriota bacterium | reverse complement strand
GCATTGGGAACAAATATGGTCCCGCATTGAAATGTAGTTCCGAAAATGTAGTCGCGGGCTTTAGCCCGCGTTCCCGAGGAGACTGGATCGATGAGGATATTTTTCACCGTTTGCGGGTTCGCTATTTTTACTGCAGTGCTTGTTGGCCAGCAGCCCGCTTCGCAACAGGACCTTGTCAATCGCTACTGCCTCACTTGTCACAACGACAAGCTGCAGACCGGCGGCCTGACACTCGAAAAGCTGGATGCAGCCCATCCCGCACGGGATGCCGAAACCTGGGAAAAGGTAATCCGCAAGCTTCGCGCGGGCCTGATGCCGCCGAGCGGCGCGCCCCGCCCGGATCGGGCGACGTTGGATACCTTTCGAGCGTCGCTCGAAGCATCCATTGATCAGGCGGCTTCGGAGAGACCGAATCCTGGAGCGACTGCCCTGCACCGGCTGAATCGTACCGAATACGCCAACGCGATTCGCGATCTCCTCGCCATTGACGTCGATGTCGCGACAATTCTGCCCGCCGACGATTCCAGCGAAGGCCTCGATAACATCGCCGACGTTTTGGGAACCTCGCCCGCACTGCTCGAACGATACATCGGCGCGGCGGCGAAGATCAGCCGGCTGGCCGTTGGCGACACCGACATCGGAGCACAATCGGTCACCTACAAAGTCCGCGGCGATCTTACGCAGGACGACCATATTCCCGGGCTGCCGGTAGGAACCCGCGGTGGAATTGTGATCAAACACAATTTCCCCGTGGATGGTGAATATCTCTTCAAGTTCGCCCTCTTGAAAGTCAATTTTGGCCCGGAGTACGGCGGCGCCTCGAAGGGCGAACAACTCGAGATGAGTCTCAATGGCGAGCGGGTGGCGCTGCTCAACCTGGAGTCGGTACCTTACTACTACATACGCAGAGGCGGAGGGAACGCCAACGCGCCTGCGGTTCCGCTCGAAATTCGGCTGCCTCTCAAGGCAGGGCCTCAAACCATCATGGTCACCTTCATCAAGAGAACCTCTGCGGAGGTCTCAATTCGGCTACACAACCGTGCCTCATTTGTCCGGCGTGGAAATCATTGGACCCTACAACATCATGGGGCCGGGGAACACGCCCAGTCGAACCCGGATCTTCGTCTGCCGGCCCGGCTCGGCGAGCGAGGAACCCGGGTGCGCGAAGAAAATCGTGTCAACCCTGGCACGCCGTGCTTATCGGCGGCCGGTGACCGACGCCGACGTCGACCCATTGCTCAACTTCTATCGAGCGGTCCGCCAGAACGGAAACTTCGATCAAGGTATCGAGATGGCCCTCCGCCGGATTATTGCGGATCCTCAGTTCGTCTTCCGGATCGAACGGGATCCGTCGAACATTCCTCCAGGCGGCACTTATCGGATTAGCGACCTGGAGCTTGCGTCCCGTTTGTCGTTCTTCCTGTGGAGCAGCATTCCGGACGACGAACTCCTGGACCTTGCCGCACAAGGCCGACTCAAAGATCCCGCGGTGCTACAGCAACAAGTCCGGCGACTGCTGAAAGATCC
>QHXD01000143.1:46607-49288 GCA_003223895.1 Acidobacteriota bacterium | reverse complement strand
ATGAATAGCAGGCGCCAATCGCCCAGCGCGGCCCATTCGCTGATTTGCAATCCCACGCGGTCGGAGCTGTTCAGGAGCAATTCGATGTTCTTCAGCATTCGTGCGCGGGCCCTTTCGACCTCTTCTGCTGTGAATGGAGTGGATGCAATCGCGTCGACGGTAGCTAGCAGCGTGTCGCGCGCATCCTGGAGCGACGATTCCTTCCGGACCGACGCATCAAAAATGGCCAGGCCCGGTTCCCTGAGCTGGTAGGTTCCACCCGAAACGGTGGCGGCCTTTTTGGTTTCGACGAGAGCTTTGTACAGCCGCCCCGACGGGCTGTCTGCGAGAATCTCGGCGGCCATGTCCAATGCGGCGAAATCCGGATGCGATCCGGCCGGAATGTGGTACGCAGCGACTACGCCTTGAACGTCTCCGACCCGGCGCAGAGTAACACTACGCTCGCCGTCCTGAACGGGTTCGGTCGTGTAGTTGGGTTGGAGCACACGTTGAGGCCGCGGAATTCCCCCGAAGTACCGGTTGATGAGGCCGAGCGTCTTGCCCTCATCGATCTTTCCTGCAACAAGCAGAATCGCGTTGTCCGGCTGGTAGTAGTTCCGGTAGAAAGCCTGGAGCCGGTCGATCGGAACATTTTCGATGTCGCTGCGCGCGCCGATCGTGGACTTGCCGTAGTTGTGCCACAGATATGCCGCCGACATCACGCGCTCCTGCAAAACGTTCATCGGCGAGTTCTCACCGGATTCATACTCGTTCCGAACCACAGTCATTTCGCTGTCGAGGTCCTTCTTCGCTACAAAAGAATTCACCATGCGGTCGGCTTCGAGGTCGAGGGCCCACTCCAGATTGGCGTCCGAGGCCTGGAACGTTTCGAAGTAATTCGTGCGGTCAAACCACGTGGTTCCGTTCGGCCGTGATCCGTGATCCTGGAGTTCCTTTGGAACGTTGGTATGCTTCGTCGATCCCTTGAACAGCAGGTGCTCGAGCAAATGCGCCATTCCGGTCTCGCCGTAGTTTTCGTGCTTCGACCCGACGAGATATGTGATGTTCACGGTTACTGTGGGTTTCGAGGGATCAGGGAAGAGCAGAACACGCAACCCGTTCGGGAGGCGATATTCGTTAATACCTTCCACAGACGTTATCCGCTCTACACCCGGCAGCGCTACAGGCGCCTGGGCGGCATGGGCCGGCAGAAGGGATAGAAGCAGGAGCAGGGTGACGCTCAGAGACCGCGCGCGTTTCATGGGAACCTCCGAATCCGGCCATTATGCCCTCAGTCGGCGGTTTCTGGCTACTTCAGGAAGAGATCGAACCGGACCTTGAGTTCGTCCTTGACGCGAACGGTTCCTCCCGCCACCTTCACCGGCTCAATCCCGAATGCGGTCTGGCGGAACGAGTATTCGCCCTTCACGCGGATCAGTCCGTTTTCGCCGCGGGCGACCTCCAGAGGAATGGCGACAGGTTGGGTCCGGTTCCGGATGGTGAGCTGACCCTGGACAATCAGTCCGTTCGTTTTGTTTTGATCCCGGCGCACGGCGGTGGAGCGGAAACGAATGGAAGGAAATTCCCGAACGCGCAGGACATCCGTCTCCATGGTTTGCTGAACTTGAGTGCGGTCCTTCGGGTTCTCTTTCGGATCGAGCACGGTGATCTTGTTGGCGGCGAACGTGAGTTCGACCGATGACCGCGTCAAATCCGCTTCGTTAACGTCGGCGCATCCGGTAATCTCCTTTGCTTCGATGGTGTGGTCGTGTCCAAAGACGCCCAACAGGCCGGCGCTGCCCACGAGTATGAGAAACTGCCCTTTTCCAGGTTCGACGCAGTGGCGTCCGCCGGAAATCTGACGTGCGGGCAGGCCGCCGGGGATGAGAATCAGGCTCAGGCTTAACAAAGAGGCCAAGAGGTTCATGCGATGATTATACGAGGATTCAAGACTGCTGCGGTGGCTGCCGGCATCAAGTCCGACGGCATGCTCGATCTTGCATTGATCTGCTCGGAAACTCCCGCCGTCGCTGCGGCCGTATTTACGCAAAACTTCTTTATCGCCGCGCCGCTGATCCTCACCAGGAGGCATCTTACGGCATCGGGCCATCAGGTTCGAGCCGTGCTCGTAAACTCCGGAAACGCGAACGCGGCGACAGGCGAAGCGGGGATTCATGCGGCTCAGGAATGCGTGGAAGCGCTGGCGCGCGGGCTCGCGTGCGACCCGCGGGATGTTCTGGTTTCCTCGACGGGGGTGATTGGCCGTCCGTTGCCAGTATCCAGGATCCAGACAGCGATTCCGGATCTAATCTCCAGTCTCAGCCCCACAAACATCGATCTGCTGGCGCGCGCGATCATGACCACGGACACTGTTCCGAAAATCGCTACTGCAGAAGTGGGCGGGGCTCGCATTACAGGCGTGGCTAAAGGCGCGGGAATGATTCATCCCGACATGGCCACAATGCTGTCGTTTGTGATGACGGATGCGGCCGTGACCCATCCGGAGTTGGACGCTGCGCTCCGGTATGCGGTCCACCACTCGTTCAACTGCATTTCGGTGGACGGCGACACGTCCACGAACGACATGGTCGTGGTGCTCGCGAATGGAGCTTGCGGGATACATCCGCCTGCCGGCGACTTCCGCGAGAAACTTCGTGAAGTTTGCACTGAGCTTGCGACAGCCATCGTGCGCGATGGCGAAG
>QHXD01000143.1:34334-46525 GCA_003223895.1 Acidobacteriota bacterium | reverse complement strand
AATTGGGGACGGATCGTCGGAGCGATTGGGAATTCCGGTGTGCCGCTGAGCTCCGATCGGGTGGACATTTACATCGGCGGTGTCCTGATTTCCGAGAAGACCCTCGACATGACACGACAAAAACTGAAAGAACGCGAGATTCAAATTCGCGTTGTTCTTCACTCCGGTTCGGGAGTGGCACGCATCTGGACCTGCGACCTCACCGACGGCTACATTCGGATCAACGCGGACTACACGACGTAAATGGAACGCGGGCTGAAGCCCGCGACTACATTTGGTATCCACGTTCGCCAAGAATGTAGTCGCGGGCTTTAGCCCGCGTTCACCGTTGCCCCAGCTGTCCTTCGTCTGCGGACGGGCCGTAGATGGACGGCACCGGGATGTTATTCAAACGCAGATAGACGCCGAGCTGCGCGCGGTGATGAATCATGTGGTTCATCACAAAACCTCGAAGAACCGCGGTGCGCGGCATCGTCATGATCGTTTGTCCGCCCCTGAGCAACGACCAGTTTTTCATCAGATGGTCGTCGCTTGCCTTCGCGATCGCCGCACGCGCTTCATTCTTGTTCTTATCGAACAGATCCAGCACCTCCTGTCGCGATTTCCCGACGGTGGCCTGCGGAGGAGGAACGCCCGGAGGGGCGATGTCCAGAGACTACTTCTGTCGTCCGCGATGGAACCAGTGTGCGAAGGCTGGGACAGCGATGGTGATCACGGCGGATACGCCGTAAACAATGGTGCGATTGATCCACGGTGCGTGCCTCACCACGTAAGGATCCTCGAACACCATCAGGGCGCCGGTCCAGGCGATGACGGCAGCGCCGACGTATGAAAGCCAGGCGAATCGGTTGATGAGGTTTGCAACCAGGCTGCCCATCCACATCAGAATGGCCATGCTCAGGACCAATCCGAAAATCAGTAGTCTCAGGTCGCCCTCGCTGGCGGCGGCAACACCGAGCACGTTGTCCGTGCTCATGATGAAATCGGCAATCAGAATGGTGATGATGGCCTCGCGCATGCTGGCGGCAACCTTGATACCCTCATGACTTTCTTCTTCTTCCTTCAGAAGTTTGAAACCGATCCATATCAGCAACGCGCCTCCGCCGAGCTGCAGCCCGGGAATCCTCAAAAGAAGAGCGGCAATAACCGTGAGTGTGATCCGCAGGACGATGGCAGCGGTGCCACCAAACAATATGGCCGTTCGACGCTGCCGCGGAGGCAGCCGGTGCGCGGCCATCCCGATCACGACGGCGTTGTCGCCGCTCAGGACCAGGTCGATGATGACGATCCGAAATATGGAATAGGCGAAATGCACAAAGCGCCTATTATCTCGCGAGACGCAAGTGCTATAGAATTTGCATTTCGGAGGAGGCATGCGAAGGACCCGTCTTGTGATCTTGCTTGCGGCCGTCATCTCGCTGGCGCCGTTCGTTTTCGCGCAGCAAAGGCAGGGGGCTCTCATTCCCGCGCCCAACCGGAGCGGCGGTGAAGGAGCCGGTCCCTATCGAACGCTCGTCATTCGGGGTGCGACACTCATCGATGGAACCGGAGCACCGGCCCGTGGACCGGTGGACATCGTTGTCGAGAATAACCGGATCAGAGGTATCCAGGTGGCGGGAACCCCCGGCGCGCCGATGCGGCCGAACAGAGCGCCGCAGAATGCGCAACTCGAAATCGATGCGGCCGGTATGTATGTTCTTCCTGGCTTTGTCGATATGCATGCCCACGCGGGCGGCGCCCCCAAGAACGCCGATGCCGAATATGCATTCAAGCTCTGGCTAGCGCATGGGGTCACGACGATCCGCGGTGTACCGCTCGGATCGAATGAATTTACGACAAAGGAAAAGGATCGCAGCGCCCGCAACCAGATCGTTGCGCCTCGCATCGTTAATTATCAGCGGCCCGGCACCGAGTGGAATGAAGGACCCGTTACGGCACCCGATACGGCTCGCGCGTGGGTCCGCTGGGCCGCAAACAACGGCATCGACGGCCTGAAGCTCGATTCCTATCCGCCGGATATCATGGCCGCGCTTCTCGATGAAGCGAGGAAGTTCGGCATGGGATCCACGGCGCATCTCTCGCAGGAGGGTGTTGCGCAGATGAATGCGCTCGACGCAGCGCGCCTGGGACTGGGAACCGTCACTCACTTCTACGGCCATTTCGAAGCCTTGTTGAAGGACTATCGGGTTCAACCGTTCCCGGCCGACCATAACCAATATGATGAGCAGATGCGATTCGCGCAGGTCGCGCAGATCTGGGACAAGATCTATCCGCCCGGCAGCGCGGAATGGAACGCGTACCTGACGGAACACCTCGCCCTGGGAACAGTTTTCGATCCGACATTCACGTCCTACGTGGCAGCACGAGATGTAATGCGCATGCGCAACGCGGACTGGAATGATAAATATGTCCTTCCTTCTTTGATGCAGTATTACGAGCCGGACCGCGAGAATCACGGCTCCTTCTATTTCAACTGGACCACGGCGGACGAAATCGCGTGGCGTAACTTCTACCAGGTGTGGTTCCGCCTTGTGAATGACTACAAGCGTATGGGCGGCCGCATCACGACAGGCTCGGATTCGGGATTCATCTACAACACGTATGGTTTTGGATACGTTCAGGAGCTGGAGTTGCTGCAGGAAGCGGGGCTCCATCCGCTGGAAGTCATTCAGGCGGCCACGATGAATGGCGCACTGACGCTCGCGGCGCCGAAAAACAAGCCGATCGAATTTGGGATCGTGCGGGAAGGTTTGCTGGCGGATATGGTGATCGTCGATCAGAATCCGCTGGAGAATCTGAAGGTACTCTACGGAACCGGCGCAGTGAGGTTGAAGGATCAGACGGGCAGGGTGGAACGTGTCGGAGGAGTGAAATGGACGATCAAGGACGGCATCGTCTATGACGCGAAAAAACTTCTGGCCGAAGTCGCCCGCATGGTCGAGAAGCAAAAGCAGGAGATGTCAAGACGACCTGCCCAGGTGACACCATAGGAGAACTCATATGAAAGCGATTCGCGTACACGATTTTGGCGGACCCGAAGTGTTGAAGATCCAGCAGATGCCCGATCCAAAACCGGAGGGGGGCCAGGTGCTGGTGCGAATAAAGGCCGCGGGTGTCAATCCGGTCGATACATATATTCGCGCCGGCGTTTACGCACGGAAGCCCAGTCTTCCTTACACGCCTGGGACTGACGCGGGTGGCGTGGTGGAAGCTGTCGGGGCAGAAGTGAAGCGTGTGAAGGTGGGCGACCGCGTCTATACGAATGGCACCATCACAGGAACGTACGCCGAACTGACGCTCGCTGAGGAGTCACGCGTACATCCTTTGCCTCCAAAAATCTCGTTTGCTCAGGGTGCGGCCCTGGGCGTTCCTTACGGCACTGCCTTTCGCGCGTTGTTCCAGCGCACGTACGCGAAGCCGGGTGAAACCATCCTTGTTCACGGCGCCAGCGGAGGCGTCGGCACTGCCTGTGTTCAACTCGGCCGCGCGAGCGGATTGACGATCATTGGAACTGCGGGGACCGACAAGGGCCGTGCTCTCGTCAAGCAGGAGGGTGCGCAGCACGTGGTGGATCATCGGGACCAGGATCATACCGATCAGGTCATGGCTATAACCGAAGGCCGGGGCGTCGATGTGATCGTTGAAATGCTGGCCAATGTGAATCTGGCAAAGGATCTCACGATGCTGGCTCAGGGCGGCCGCGTTGTCGTGGTCGGCAATCGCGGAACCATCGAAATCAATCCACGCGACACCATGATCCGCGAAGCTTCGATCCTGGGCCTGATACTCTGGGCCGCCACCGACGCCGAGCTCGCATCCATTCATGCCGGAATTGTTGCCGGCCTCGAAAATGGAACACTGCGTCCGATCGTCGGCCACGAGTTGCCATTGGCCGAAGCACCCCAGGCCCACAAGTTGGTGCTGGAGCCCGGCTCTTACGGCAAGATCGTGCTCATCCCTTAAGATGAGCAAGAACCTCATCAAGATCGGCCTCATCCAGGCGAAAGTCGGAGAGAACGTCGAGGAGAATCTGGAGAGGACTGCCGGCTTCGTGAAGCAGGCAGCGCGAAAAGGGGCAGAGATCGTTTGCCTTCAGGAACTCTTCGCCTACCGTTACTTCGCCCAGATCAAGGATGACAGGTTCTTTGAACTCGCCGAATCGGTTCCGGGAAGACTTTCGCGGTTTCTTTCCGAATGCGCGGCGGCGAATCGCGTGGTGCTGATCGGAGGTTCGATCTACGAAAGGAGTGCCGGCGGAAAGTTCTACAACACCTCGCTGATCTACGATTCCAGCGGGGCGCTGGCCGGCACGTACCGCAAGATGCACATCCCCCACGATCCGAACTATTACGAACAGTATTACTTCTCGCCCGGGGATCTGGGGTACGTGCAGGTGAAAACCGGCAAGACCATTGTGGCTCCATTGATTTGTTACGACCAGTGGTACCCGGAGGCGGCGCGCGTGAACGCTATCCAGGGTGCGCAGGTGATCTTCTATCCAACGGCCATCGGGTGGTTCAAAGAACTGCGGCGCGACGAACCCTTCTCGGCAAAGCGCTGGGAAAATGCAATGCGGGCCCATGCTTCACTGAATGGAATTTTCGTCGCCGCAGTCAATCGTGTCGGCCGCGAGGGTGGTTTGCGATTCTGGGGTGGATCCTTTATCGCAGATCCATTTGGCGAAGTGCTCGCCCGTGCTTCGCATTCGAATGAAGAAGTGCTCGTAGCGAAGATCGACCTCGGCCGGATCGCCGTCTCTCAGGAAGGTTGGAGATTTCTTCACAACCGGCGCCCGCAGAGTTATACGGACCTCGTTCGATGAGCCGAATCACACCCCGAGTCCTGGGTTACCGCATGCCTGCGGAATGGGAACAGCAGGACGCGATCTGGCTCTCCTGGCCCCACAACGAAGTGACCTGGCCCGACGGCATGCTTAGCGACGTCGAACGCACGTACGTTGAGATCATCGCCGCGCTGCACCCGGATCAGAAGATCAAGCTCCTGGTCAGGAACGCCGATGCTGAAGCGAGCGTTCGCGGCATGCTGAAACGAGCCGGCGTGGCCCTCCCGCAGGTCATCTTCTTCCAGATTCCGACTGAAGATTCCTGGATTCGCGATTATGGACCGACCTTCGTGCTTAATAACAGCGCGCGCGATCTCGCCATGGTGAAGTGGACTTTCAATGCGTGGGGAAACAAATACGAGGATCTGATTGCCGACAACAAGATTCCGTACGAGTTGAATCGCCGTCTGAGTCTGCGCATGTTCGAACCCGGCATCGTTCTGGAAGGGGGGTCGATCGAGGTCAACGGCGCCGGCGCGGTGCTGACCACCGAACAGTGCCTGCTGAACAAGAACCGAAATCCGAATCTCAGCCGGGAGGAGATTGAGAATTATCTGAAGGACTATCTCAATGTGTCGAAGGTTTTCTGGCTGAAAGACGGAATCGTCGGCGACGACACCGACGGCCACATTGACGACCTCGCCCGCTTTGTTGATGCGAACACGGTCGTTTGCGCTATCGACGACGACCCTTCCGATGACAACTACGAAATCCTCAGGGACAACTACGAACGTCTCGTCTCCTTCGGCCTGAACGTCATGACGCTTCCCATGCCCGGGCTTGTTAATGGCGTTGAGGGGCGCCTCCCGGCCAGCTACGCGAATTTTTACATCGGCAACGGCGCCGTCGTGGTTCCTGTCTTCGGCCATGCCAACGATAAACGCGCGCTTGACGTCATTCAGAAGTGTTTCCCGAACCGCCGCGTGGTGGGTGTCCGCTCCACCGCCATGGTTTATGGGCTGGGGACCATCCACTGCTGCAGCCAGCAGGAACCGCGGACCGGGTGAGGACACCGGGAGAATTTTGAAATTGGACGAATCCTGCATCAATTGGACGAAACGCGGGCTGAAGCCCGCGACTACATTTGGGAACCACGTCCGTCTGCAATGTAGTCGCGGGCTTCAGCCCGCGTTTCGTCCGATTTCAAAATCTGGAACCTGAATTCACTCGTTGACGTATGGCTTACATGCACTTCGACACCCTTGCTCAAGACGTTCGCCAGGCCTGGCGGAGACTTCTTCGTGACCGCTTCTTCACTCTAGCCGCAATTCTCATCCTGGCTCTGGGGATCGGTGCAAACACTGCGGTCTTCTCCATAGTCAACAGTGTGCTGCTTCGGCCGCTCGCTTTTCAGGAGCCCGAGCGGCTCTTCGCTATACAGGAAGTCATTCCGCAATTGACCCAGTTTGCGCCACAGCTTCCCGTTAATGCGTGGCATTACAGAGAATGGAAGAGCCGCTGTTCCTGCTTTGAAGATGTTGCTCTGTCCAATCAGCAGGAATTCAACCTCACGGGCGAAGGCGATCCGGAACGCGTCTCAGCCGCGCGAGTGACATCGAACTTCTTTTCGGTTTTCGGCATATCCGCTCAGGTTGGCCGGACATTCGTTTCCGAGGAAGGCCAGGACGGAAAAGAGAACGTCGTTGTGCTGAGCGACGCCTTGTGGCGCCGTCGATTCGGTGGGAATCCCTCGATTGTCGGGCAGACGATCCGTCTGAACGGAGTTTCACACGTCGTCGTTGGAGTCCTGCCGTCAAGCTTCCGATATCACCTGCGGCCCACAGTCGGAACCACTTTTCGCGAGCGCGTTGACGTGTACAAGCCCTGGCCCATCGATAAAGATCAGTCCGGGTGGGTCGGAGACCACAACTACACTGCAGTCGCACGATTGCCTCGAGGCAAGACGCCCCAGCAGGCATTGGCGGAACTCAATGTCATACAGGCCGAAATTGCCAAGCGGTTCCAGACCAGCGATGGGCAACAGGTGCCATGGGACCTTTTCGGGGTTCTGGTTCCTCTTCAGGATCAGGTCGTTGAGCGAGGCCGCTCCGGCCTTTTGCTGCTGCTTGCGGCGGTTGGTACGGTGCTGTTGATTGCATGCCTCAACCTGGGAAACCTCATGCTGGTGCGTGCGACGGCGCGCGGCCGCGATACTGCGATCCTGGCTGCTCTTGGGGCATCCCGAGGCCGCATCTTCCGTGGGGTGCTGACCGAAAGTCTCCTGCTCGCTTCCTGGGGAGCCGCTCTGGGTGTTGGTCTCGCTTACACCCTCGTCCGGGCCTTCGTTATCGTTGCTCCCATTGATCTACCGCGGGTTGACGAAGTGAGCATCGACTCCCATGCGCTGGCGTTCGCGATTGTGCTTGCCGTTGGAACTGCCCTTCTGTTCGGCATCCTTCCCGCCTTTCGATTGATGCGTGCGGATCCGCAGGAATCGTTGCGCACAGCCGGCCGGTCGCTCACCGAGAGCCGCCATAAATTGCGAATTCGCGAAGGGCTCGTTGCCGTTGAAGTCGGTCTCAGTGCGGCGCTCCTGATCGTGGCGGGGCTGCTTATTACGAGTTTCATCCACCTCGGCGAAGTGGACCGCGGTTTTGACGCGCAGAATGTTCTCACGGCGGAGATCAGTCTTCCGAACACGCGATACCCGGACAAAGAAAAAAGGCGGGAGTTCTATCGCGACCTGACCAGCAGGATTGAGGTACAGTCCGGCGTGATCGCTGCCGGTGTCATTTCAGTCCTGCCACTGCAGGGTGACGCCTGGGCGGATATTGTCACCATTGAAGGTGATACGAGACCGCTTGCGGAGAGGCCCATTCTTCGTTACAGCACAGTCTCACCGAATTATCTTCGCGCCATGGGCATTCCGCTGTACAGCGGCAGGTCGATTCAGGAGACGGATTATCCGCGGCGCGTTGCTGTGGTGTCCCAGGGCGCGGCGGAGAAGATCTGGCGAGGAGAGAATCCCATCGGCAAACGATTTCGCCGTGCGGCGCCGGCGGAACCTGCGTTTGAAGTCCTGGGCGTTGCCGGCAATGTCCGGAGTACGGGCCTCGACAAAGAACCCGAGCCGATCGTATATGTGTCGTTGTGGGAGAGGGCGCCTGAAACGGGATCCATTGCAATACGCACAAGCTCGGATTCCCGGCAGGCCATCGGAATTCTTCGAGAAAGCGTCAAGTCGCTCGATCCGGACGTTCCGATCGCTGAAATCCAGACTATGACGGAGATCGAAAGCAATTCCGTTGCGCAGCGCCGGCTTCAGACTCTGCTTGTGCTTTCCTTCGCGGCATCCGCGCTCGTGTTGGCAGCACTTGGAACCTACAGCGTGCTTCGTTACTCGGTGAGCCGTCGGACGAATGAAATCGGTATTCGCATGGCCCTTGGCGCCAAACCGGCGGACGTGGCGATAATGGTTTTGCGCCAGGGACTCTGGCCTGTTGCGATTGGGCTTGGTGCCGGGATTGTTGGAGCGCTGGCTATCGGTCGATTTCTCTCGGCTTTGCTCTTTTCGGTCAGCCCGAGAGATCCGGCAACGTTTGCCATCGTCGCCGGTGTCACGCTCGCAGCAGCACTGGTCGCCTGCTGGATCCCGGCAAGACGGGCCGCGAAACTTGCTCCGTTGCGGGCGTTGCGCTACGAGTGAGTCGTCGTCAGCTCACGGAGTGGGCGCTTCAGCACCGAATAAGAAACAGGCTGGCTGCGCCGACAGGGACCAGCGCGACCCGGCTTACTGAGGCCAGCATCCAGTTCGCCTGAGTCCCCAGAAAGTAGCCAGCGCAAACGCAAGTCAAGGACGAGATGATGGCTCCAGCATAGGCATAGCGGGCGAAGTACTGCACTCTCAGGCGCATCATTCCCGATGTGAACCCGATCAGGTTTCGAATACCTGGAATGAAATAACCAAAAACCAGGGTCCAGCCACCGAAACGCTCAAACCACCGGCGGGCGTTCTGGAGGCGTGTATTCGCAAAACGGACCCTTGAAAGGTACGAGCCAGAGCAACGGCCAAGAGCGTAACTGAGAGTAATGCCTACGATACTGCCCAGCACGGCAACCAGAAGCGTCGGTCCGAGGCTCAGAGCCCCCGTAAGCACCAGATAGCCGGAAATGACGAGCAGCAGTTGATCCGGAACGGGGACACCGACGATCCCGCCGACAAGCAGGAAAAAAATGGCTGGATAGCCAAAGAAGCGTCCTTTTTGGGAAGATCTGAAACACTGGATGGTTCAGGGTTTCGCGCAACGGGATACTTATTTTACACGATGATGCGGGCCTTTTTGATCTCTATTTTTGGCGGCCTTATGTCGTGGTGGGGCCTATGGTTAATAGCGGCCCTGGATTCGACGATGGTCTTCTTTTTGCCACTATCCGTGGATATTGCCGTCATCATTCTGGCCTCGCGCGCCCGCGGATTATTCTGGCTTTATCCAATTTTGGCGTCCGGGGGCTCGCTGTGTGGCGCTGCGGTGACGTTCTACACCGGCCGACGATTGGGCGAGGCGGGACTCGAGCACTTCGTCCCCAGGGGCCGCCTCGCAAGCATACGCCGGCGGATCGAGGATAAAGGCGCTGTAACTCTGGCGGTTCTGGATCTGATTCCGCCGCCGTTTCCTTTTACAGCATGCATCCTGGCGGCGGGCGCATTAAGAGTGAGTACATTCCTGTTTTTCCTCACGCTTGGCCTGGCGCGCCTGCTCCGGTTTGGGGTAGAAGCCTTACTCGCCTACTACTATGGCCCGCAGATTATCGGCTGGCTCCAGTCGGATACGTTCGAATACATTGGCATTTTCCTGTTCGCGGTTGCAGTGTTGGGCACTGCCATAACAACCGTTCAGCTGATCCGTAGCACTCGCGCGCATCGCAAGCCGTCGCGCGCGCGCCACGCGGCTTGATATTTGAATCGAGCGTTTGGCTCTTACTGTAGCGGCGCTCTGTTGTGAAGGTGTGAATGAAGAAACCACAATCCTGATCGATCTCAACACCGCCGGCCGCACCTCCCGAACCGGCGCCGTCCGCTCCAGCACCCGCACCCGGCAGCTACAAGGCATGAGGCGTGACTGTTCAACAGCCATGAAGCCAGCAAAATCCGGCTTCATGGCAGCCCCATCCCCCTCCATCGAACCCCAAAGTGTCGAGTGCGAAGCAAAAAGTGTCGAGGGCCTCACTTGAAGTGTCAGCCGCGATACTTTTTGCGTGGCGCGCTTCCCGTTGAGTGAGGCCCGCGACACTTTTTGCTTCGCCCGCGACACTTTGGAGGAGACGCGCTTCGCGTCGAGTGAAAGACGCCACACTTTTTGCCTCGATCGCGACACTTGGAGTGAGGCGCTTGCACCTTCACGTGAGGCCCGCGACACTTTTTGCTTTGCCCGCGACACTCTGAGTGAGGCGAACGTCCCTTCGAGTGAGGCCCACGACACTTTCGGTGAGACGCGCCTCGCTTCGAGTGAAACGCCCCACACTTTTTGCCTCGACCAAGACACTTGGTGAGCATCGCCTGTACGCTCACGTGAGGCCCGCGACACTTTTTGCTTCGCTCGCGACACTTGGAGTGAGGCGAGTGTCCGGTCGAGTGAGGCTCGCGACACTTTGAGCGCCGGCCGGCACTCTGACTCAACCGGGCACTGCTCTGTAAAGCCGATGACCGTTTGCAACGACCGACGGAACGTCCGAAGTGTCCGCGACATCAAAGCGATGGTTTGGACCATCGTATTGATGGTGTTTCTCGATTAAATCGGCAGGCAGTTTGACGCAACTCCATACATTCATTGAGTCTCGCGATTGGCCAGAAACATGCCTCCAGCTTGTCGCTACTGCTGAAAATGCAAGACCACTAGCTGACAAACATAAAGGAGGTGATTTATGCAGATAACGGATCACGCAGCAAGAGTGGCGGATGAGCTTGAAATCGAAATGAGCGTTGAGGAGTTGGAAGAGATTCTGGCCCTCACCCCTTCAATTCCCATTCCGCCTCCGCTCCGCTAACGAAACGCTTCTGGACTCGCTGGGGCAGTCCGCCCACTTTGAGGTGCGTCTGCCCTGGCAACTGAGATTTTTTCCGTGTATGATCCACCGTGAAAGCAAACACATGAAAACGGTTCTGTCGATTCTGCTCGCCGCACTGTTGGGCACGCCGGTATTCGGTGAAGATCTGAAGGTATACGCGGCGGCAGCCTTCAAAGCTCCTTTCGGCGAAATTGCCGCTCAATACGAAGCCGCTACGGGCCATAAGGTCAGGTTCGTCTTCGACACCGCCGGCGCCACGGAACAAAAGTTTCGCGACGATCCGGAAGCAGTGTTGTTGGTCACAGCGCAGACGCTGATCGCCGACGCCGAAAAGATGGGCAGGCTCAAGGGTGGAACCACTTATCGCCTGGGCGACTCGCTCGCCGGGCTTGCCTTTCCGCCAGGATCCGCAAAACCCGATATTTCAACCCCGGAAAAGCTGAAAGCCGCTTTACTGGCCGCGAAGCGTATCTCTTTTTCCGATCCCGCCCGCGGCGCAACGGTGGGAATTCACTTCATGAAGGTGATTGAGTCGTTGGGCATCAAGGACGAAGTTCTTCGGAAAGCCACGGTCGCCAAAGATGGCGTGGAGACCATGCGTCTGGTCCTCGAAGAAAAGTTCGACATCGGGGTTACGCAGGTCCCCGAAATTCTGCAGGCCAGCCGCGATGCCGTGGCCGCCCCTTTCCCCAGGGAGCTTGAGCTGGCCACGACCTACTCGCTCTGGCACCGGAATAACATCTCTCAAGCGGCGAGAGCCTTCGTCACACTCCTGATCAGTCCCGCCAGCCGGACGAAGTTCGCGGAAAACGGCATCCGGCCAGCCGCTCGGTCATACGAGTGATAACGCGACCATTTATTCATTGACGTATTTCGTCACGCCCCTCACGGTTGTGAACTTGCTCGTGAAATGGCGACTTCCTGTCGCCGCCTTCAATTCCTTTCACTTATCGTCCGATTTCTTGAAAGCCTTGTAGAACACGTCCTGTTGGGGATGGGTCTGACCGGAAAGCGGGTTTAGCGGATGGACCGGTTCAGTCAGCAGGTTACGGCCATCGCCCCAAAGTACGTGAACTTTGTCACCCTCGTGCTTCACGCCAATGTACTCACCCAGGTTGTAACAAGGAGCGATTACCCGGTCATAGTTCGTCGTGGCGAAACCGGCGAGCGGAATGTTCGTGGGGGCCAGAGTTGTCGAGGTGCTCGTGACCCGCACGACACGGCTGGCCGGGAAGGAGCGTCCACGATTCGAAGAGTTCGCCAGATCCAAGTCAATGGTCCCGTCCGTGTGCTGAGTATAGTACCCGATGTGGACGTTCGTCGCTTCGTCGTTACCGCCCTG
>QHXD01000143.1:11629-34296 GCA_003223895.1 Acidobacteriota bacterium | reverse complement strand
GGCAACAGATGATGCACGTCGGCAGCAACCGTGGGGTTCGCCGTGATGACGGGAGTCCAGGTTCGTCCGCCATCATCGGAGCGCGTGAACTTAATATTTGAACCTGAGGTGGGATCGCCGAATACAGAGCTCGTTGAATTCGACCAGGCCAGGTACAGCACTCCGTTACGCACAGCGAATGCAGGCTGAGTAACAAGCCGAGCCGAACGAACGAATCGGCGCAACCCCAAACGGCCGCCACCGATGTTTGGCCCCGCGTGAATCGTGAGCCGAAATCCTCCGTTGCCACAATCGACGAGCTCGCCGGCAGACGTGACCGGCAGCACCGTGGGATCAGGGGCGCCGGGAACGTTGAACGTCGCGAACGAAAATGTTTCTCCTGCGTCTTTGGAGATCAGGATTCGAATGAAGTCCTGATCGGCATTGCTGAAGTGAAGAAATGGGATGTAAAGGGCTCCGGTCTTTGGATCAACGGTCGGTACCGAGAACTGAATAGTATTTTGCGGAAGCGCAGGATTCGGATTTGGCCCTGGTGCGAAGATCGTCTTCACCGTCCAGGTTGCACCCCCATCAATCGAACGGCCGAACCGGAGCTGAGATCCTCCAGTGGGCGCGGGCTGAAAGCTCGTCCACGTGACGTAAACGTTGTCTCGACCGCGAATCACCGGATCTCGTCCGACGGCGAGCCACTCTTTATCTCCTCCATCGTCCTGCTGAACGACAACCGCGTCGCTCCAGGTGGCGCCTCCGTCGGTGGACTTATTCACTTGTATCGTGAACCGGTTCTGCGCATCCCTTCCCAGACCCGCGTAGTGGCAGTTGCCGCGGCGATCGGTGTCAACGACTGGATCACCGAGGGTAACGACACTTCCCGGGACCGGAGGAATGAAGCCGCTGACCCAGCTTCGACCTCCATCGGGGGAGTGGGAGAATCCTGATAGAGGCACACGTGTGAAGGTCACGGCCCCGCTTGGCAGTTGTACAGCCTGCACGCCCGCCGAGGTGTTATACGCGGCAACAAGATCGTTGCCATGGCCTGCGATGGACGTTTCACTCTGGGTGAAGAATACATATGGGCGAGCGCCGGGGAACACCTGTATGTGATCCAGGGTTCCATCATTCACTTGAGTGTTTCCGCCCGTGCCCCGGTTGCCACCATCTCCACTGGCACCCAGATTCGTCGGTTCAAACGTTGCGAATTCCTCCCCGATTGCCACAAAAAACGCTGCGATATCGACATCGAATCCGTTCTTTTGAATCTTTCCATTCTGCTCAGGTGAAACACCACCAAGGGGCGAGGTTGCCGGAACGAGTATCAGTAACGCTGCCGCCGCCAAAAGCACACTTTTCTTGACGCTGAACATAGTTCCTCCTATTTGATGATTGGTTTCTCGAGGTCGACGTGAAAGTTCGGTGGGTGTATGTTTCCCCTGTAACGTGAGGTTGTCAATTAAATGAGTCGATTCGAATATTCTTGTCTGTTCCTTCAGTTCAGCCAGCTCAGCAAAAAAATATCGCCGCAACGGGGGCGCGGGTATAGTATGTGCTTCATTCTGGAAAGCCAACAAACTAGAGATCCGAATTACGACAAGATGGGAGTTTGGGAGAATCAACTATGCGTCGGATTCCTCTTATTGCAGCAGCGTTAAGCCTGTTTATTTCGGTGCCTGTCTTCGCGCAGGAATGGATCGAGTATGAAAACCGGATAGATTTCTTCGCCGTTAATTTGCCGGGTCAACCTATGTCGCGTGACATCACCTACCAGTCGGAATATGGCATCACCTTACCAGGCCGCGTGTATACGATCGATGCCCGGGGCCACTACTCCGTCACTGTAGTCGATTACTCAAACATAGAGAAATTAGAAGGAGAGCGAGTAAAAAGCTGCAAGGCTGCCGGTGGGGAAGGGGACACCTGTAACGATCATGCGAGGGGTGATCTGCGCGGCGCGACGGTCTATGCGACCTGGAATTTGTTGAAAAGGGACGCCAAGGTCATACATTTCGTCTACACCAACGCGGACCGGGTTGAAGGAACCGAACTGCATCTTGCCAACCCCGATGGGTCGCGTACATTTGCCTCGTTCTTTATGCACGAAAACCGCCTCTATATCCTGGAGGGGACGGTGCCCAAAGGTTCGCCCCCGCCCGTGCTCTTCCAGCAATCCATGGCATTCCTCGACAAGGACGGGAAGAGAATTCGCTACGACACGACCTACTCCAACGGATTCCCGGCACCACGGCGCGTCAGATGATTTAAAGAAGAATTTAGCCGCGAATTACGCGAATTACGCAAATGGGCGCATCAAAGATTCTTTAATGCGCCCATTTGCGTAATTCGCGTAATTCGCGGCTAAATTCTTCTTGTGTCTTTGTGTTTCAGTTTGCCTGTCTTCCCACAATCTGCACGAACTGGTCATTCGGCCCGGGCGTCCCATGGATCGGTACGTGCTGCGCGACGTTAAGCTTCAGCCGCTGGATAATCTGCTGGAGGCTTCTCATATTCGCGTTCGGAGGGGGAACCGGTGCACCCTGAGCAGGTGGTGAATACAGATCGGCGTTCACCAGGATTCTTTCCTTTGGAAAGTACGCGATCAGCATGGTTGCGGCGTGGTTCAGTCCCGGCATCGGATAGAGATCGAGCGTTCGCACGCCGTCGCTCAGAACGTACTTCTGGTTCACTGTCTCGATAGGCAGGGGCCGTCTGCCTCCCGAAAAGTAGGGATAGTAAGTGGAGAATCTGTCCGGCTGCAGCGTGCGCGGCGCCGGGTTGAACAGGACCTGCTCGTAATATTCTTTATTCGCCTGGTGCGTGACGATCGTGGCGCCTTGCGCGAGAAAAGTGCGGAGGCCGCCGGAGTGATCGAAGTGGTGATGTGTATTCACGACGTAGCGAATCGGCTTGTTCGGAATGAGCCTGCTGACTTCAGCGAGCACAGCGAGCGAGCGTTCCTCATTGAGCGGCGCTTCGATCAGGGTTACAAAATCGCGGAAGTCGACGGCCACGCTGTTGTGAGTGCCACCGGCGATGAGCCAGACTCCATCGGCCAGCTTTTGCGACTCTGCGCGCACGGCCGGCGCGGTTGCCTTTTGTATGGCATCGGGCACGGTCACGCGTGGAACATTAACGTTCGGTTGGACGCTGGTCAGCGTGATCTCCATGGAGTTATGGGCCACACTCAGCCGCGGGTCACCCTGATGGATATGGAGCACGGTAGGAAACTTCACGCCGCCGAAGTCCTTGTAGTTCGTGTAGCGCAGCTCATACAGCATGTCGCCGTAGACAGGGTTGGGAACCCATGTTTGGACGAGTTCGAGCATGTTCTGGTCATTGAAGGTCCCATTGACTCTGTACTTTCCCATTGCAGTGAACGAGACGAGCGTCGCCTTTCCATTCTGCGTGATAGCGCCCGGCGATGCCGGCAGCGTCAACGAGATGGCCGTCGGGTTCGCGGCCAGTGCCGCCTTCAGGAATCCGTGCGGCGTCAACAGGATGTCGAGTTGTCTGAAGTCCGAAACCGAAATCCCTGCTAGATACTGGCCTGTCTGCGGTACCGGATTCTGGCCATCCATGTTCCAGGCTGAATTGCCGCTCACGACAGCGACTTGCTGCTGGTCGCCCTGAAGCGGCGTGCCCCCACCTCCACGTGGCGGATTGTTTCCCTGTCTGCGGGTGAACTCCTCGCGCGACGACCTGGCATCATAGTCGATGGTGCGCGTGTAGCGTGTCACCTCAAAGCGCGGCCAATCGTCCTGGGGGCTGAAACTCTGCCCCACCCCAGCATTCCAGCCGGTACCGGAATACTGAATGGTTTTCACATTTGCGGCACCCATGGCCCTCACTGCGGCCTGCAGGACGCTGCGAGCGTCCTGTGCACGCGTGGTATCTCCCATCACCACGATGAGGGCCAGGAGTACGCCGACAACACACAGCTTTCGTGCCATAGGGCCTCCTTTAAACTCTAATTGTCGATGTTTGGAGTGCAGAGTATAGCTCGCCGAGCCCTGTGCGAGCTAATTGGGTGATTTATACGTCTGTCCCCGAATCAGGGTGTGCTTCAAGCAGTCGTCGAATCTCCCAGAACATCTCACGCCCGAAATTATGGATTGCGAACTCGCCCATTCGATTCTGAATGGCTTCCAGCTTGCCCATCTTGCGAATCCAGTGCCAATACAGTCTTGGCCGGCCACCGATGAACTTTCCAAATTCGTTCCAATGTTCGTCAAAGAAGCCAAAAGCCGGAATCGACATACTTCGATTCTCACCGTAAAGGTAATGACTCATCAGGTCGTGGTTCTTGAATCGCGAAGGGTCGGGTGAACGAGGGACTTCACTGTAGGGCGCGGATTCGCCGTTTTCCTGTTCGTCGCGCGGGAATATCCGCAGCACGATTTTCGTAGGATTGTACGAAGCGATCCGGGCGACTACCGGGAGGTTGCCGTAGACATCGGGGCACCAGTCTTCACCAATGCCCATCACGTGTGTCGTATGATCGAGTCGCCGCAACCACTCGATTTCCTCGTCGGTCAATTCCAGAGAGTCGTATGACTTCTGGAACAGCTCACTATTGCGTCGAATGCGAGCGAAGTATTGTTCCCACGAGTACCCTTGCCGGAAACGTTCGGGAGTAATCATGGTGCGATTGTACAACTCGAAAAGAATTCGACAAAAACCCATCTGAATTGGCAAGAGACGGCGGAGTGGTTGTTGCGCGGCTCCTCGTTCAGATACGATGTCATCTATGTTGTTGCGAGGGGCCCACAGGCCTAGAGCTCTCGATTACCTGGAAGCTGTATTGGTCGCCGCAATATGTACGGTCGTGTCCGTTGCATTCCGAAAACGCATCGACATGGTCAACTTTGCAATGGTCTATTTGTTCGGCGTGCTCGTCGTGTCCGTCCGTTGCCACCGGGCCGCCGCGATAGTCAATGCAACGTTGAGCGTATCGGCGTTCTACTACTTCATTGTGCCGGTTCACGACAGCTTCGTTCTTGAAGACTACACATACATCATCACTCTGTGCGCAATGCTGGCGGTGGCTTTAGTCATCACCACATTGATTGAACGAGTGCGCTCCCAGGCGGCGGCCGTCAGGGACGCCGAAATTGCGATTCAGACAGAACGCATGCGAAACTCTCTACTGAGTGCAGTTTCGCATGACATCAAAACGCCCCTCGCTGCAATCTACGGTGCTGCGACAAGCCTTCTGGAGGAAGAAGATCGCCTGAATGCGGTGAATCGCAGAGAACTTGTGGGCGGGATTGCCGCCGAAGTGGAACGAATGAACCGGGTCATCACCAATCTCCTGAAAATGACACGGCTCGAAGCCGGAGTCCACGTCAAAAAGGACTGGTATCCGCTGGAGGAAATCGTGGGCGCCGCTGCAACACGGTTCGAACATGCTTTCGGCGGCCGATCGGTTATGATCAAGATCCCGCCGGATCTGCCATTGATCTGCGTCGATGACGTGCTCATCGAGCAGGTATTTGTCAACCTTCTGGATAATTTTCTCAAGTACACGCCTGCGGGCACGGCCCTGGAGATCATTGCGGGGCAGGATGATTCCAGAATTTTCGTAGTTGTTCGAGATCATGGTGGAGGGTTTTCTCCGGGCGACGAGGAACGCGTGTTCGATAAGTTCTTCAGGGGGAAAACCGACGGTGAGCGCGGACTTGGTCTCGGCCTCGCCATCTGCCGCGCGATCGTGCATGGGCACGAAGGCACCATTGCCGCAGAAACTGCTCTGGACGGCGGAGCCGTCATACGCTTCGAACTCCCGATCGGTGGCGCTCCACCGGCGGTTGGCGAGCTGCCGGAAAGTTCACTGGCATGACGGACTACGCTGCACCGGATCTTCCAGCAGAAATCCTTCTCATTGAAGATGACCCTGAAATTCGGCGGGTTCTGAGAACCACACTCTCGCTGGAACGCTACAATTTGCGGGAGGCCAGCACAGCCATGGAAGGCATGAAGACGATTGCTTCATGCCAGCCGGATGCCATTATTCTCGATCTTGGTCTTCCGGATAAGGATGGAATCGAAGTCATCCATCAGGTGCGCCAGTGGAACAAGCTCTTGCCGATCCTTGTGTTATCCGTCCGTTCGCGCGAGCAGGACAAGATTTCTGCGCTGGACGCCGGCGCAGACGATTTCGTAAATAAGCCGTTTGCTGTTGGCGAGCTGCTCGCCCGGTTGCGCGTTGCCGATCGTCGATCCAGCTCCATCTTGACCGAGAGAATGGATGCCATCTTTCGCATCGGCGAGATCGATGTCGATCTTGCCAGGCGCAAAGTGACGGTTGCCGGCGAGGAAGTGCATCTGACGCGAATCGAATATAAGTTGCTGCAGATCCTGATCCGTCACGCCGATATGGTCGTCACTCACAGCCAATTACTCAATGAAGCGTGGGGGCCGAACCACGGCGATCAGGTTCACTATTTGCGCGTGTACATGCTGCAGCTTCGCAGGAAACTGGAAAAGGATCCGGCTCGGCCGCGCCATCTGCGGACCGAGCCGGGTATAGGCTATCGCCTCATCACTGAACCACTAGCGCGCTGACTTCGGAGCTGTGGCCGTCTGCGGAGCCGGCGCCACAGAATCGAAGTGAGCCATTCCCTGTGGACTGCCGGCCGCCGTGATCACATATTCGGGATAGGCGGGGATCCCGTGCTCATGCAGATCCAAACCATAGCCTTCACCTTCACGCGAAACGCGCAATAGACCCATTGCGTTCACCGCGAGCATGACCGCCAGCGCAACAGCAAAGGTTGAAACCGTAGTGACTGCACTGCCGATCGCCTGGGCAATCAGGAGCTGTGTACCGCCACCATAAAACAGACCGGTGAGCGGAGCCGAGTTGTCTGGTCCGAGCGGTCCGGTAGCGCCGTATTTGCCCGCTGCAAACAGCCCCAGCGAAAGCGTCCCCCAGATGCCGCACAAGCCATGCACCGGCCAGGCGCCGATCGGATCGTCGATACGGAGGTATTCGAGAAGCTCCACGCCTGCAACAACCACGAAGCCGGCAATGCCTCCCAGGAGGATAGCACCTGTTGGACTAACCCAATAGCAGGGACAGGTGATTGCAACCAGACCAGCAAGAAAACCGTTCACAGTAAAACTCACATCCCATTTACTGCTCATGGCATAAGCGGCTATCATGGCCGTCAAACCAGCCGCGCAAGCCGCCAGCGTGGTATTGGCGGCAACCCGGCCGATGCCTTCCAAATCCATCGCAGAAAGCGTGCTGCCGGGATTGAAGCCATACCAACCGAACCACAGAAGCAAGCCACCCGAGGCGGCAATGGTGAGATCATGCGGCATCATTGGGCCGCCACCGTCGCGTTTGAACCTTCGGCCGATGCGCGGGCCGAGAACAGTCGCGCCGGCAATCGCAATGAATCCGCCAATCGTGTGAACCACCGTCGAACCGGCAAAATCGTGGAAGCCCGTCCCGACCCAGGGCAGGAAGTTACCCGCGCTGCCCATCGTAGCAAGGAAACCGTCGGGCCCCCATGTCCAGTGGCCGATGATCGGATAGATGAAACCCGATACTGCCACGCTGTAGATCAAATCGCCCACAAACCCCGTACGGCCAATCATCGAGCCGGAAGTAATCGTCGAACACGTGTCGGCAAAAGCAAACTGGAAGATCCAGACCGCAAGAAACGCGACGCCAGTCGCTTCATAAGTTGCCGGGGCGTCTTTCAGGAAGAACCAGTGGTAGCCGATGAACCCGTTGCCATGGCTGAACATGAATGCGAAGCCCCAGGCGTAAAAGAGAATTCCGCAGAGGCACGTGTCTACAATGCATTCCATCAGCACGTTCACCGTTTCGCGCGACCGGCAGAATCCGGCCTCCAGCATCGTGAATCCGACCTGCATACCGAAGACGAGGAAGGCTGCGATCAGTGTCCAGACTGTGTTTATCGGGTTAACAATGTCATTGCCCTTCAGCGCTGGTTCGGCAGCCTGGGCCAGAGCGCCGAAGCCGAGAAGACTTGGGTTGACGAACATGATTCCCAGCAGCACCAGCGCCAATCCCGTTAATTTTCCGGCTAACAAGAGCGTTCCATAGCGGCGCCACTCAGGGTCGCGCAGGCGGTTACGCAGTCGGTGTATCTTGCCTGACAGAGACAATCTTTTCATTTAGCTCCTCCCGGTCACTCGAATATTCAGATGCAAAAAAAAGTCCATGACCAGCCTTGCCCGGCTTCGCCATGGACAGCGTTGTCCTAAAAATGCGTGCAAAAAACAAAAGTCTTCGGGCTGTTGGGCCCGAAGACTTCGTCGTCAGCAACACAACGTTGTGCTGCACTCGCTTTGTAGCTTTTATAAGTTCCTTAGGTCAAATAAAGAAAATATAAAGACGGAGGATATTCGCTCTATCGCAAGCCGAGCCCGAGGGGTTGGCCAGTTTGCGAAAAGAATCGAAGGGTCCCGCTGGATGATTGATTTGCGGAGCCGCTGAAGAGGATGAACTGGGTGGTATACCCCCCACCGTCTGCAAAGTGCGGCATATAGAGGGCATTCGCGGCCGGCGGACTTGTTTCGTCCGAGGGCTGAACTGTAGTTATCAGGAAGTCGGCACGCTCGTTATAGTGAGCTCGAAGTCCTACAACCGAAACCGGCGTTGGCGACGTTATTCTCAGCACGCCTTGCATTCCCAGAGTGGATTCAAGACCGCTGATCTCGTTTGCGAAAAATGAAACTTGTGCCTGAGCCGGAATCGTCGCACGGCCCACAAGGCCGGTCGAAGCTCCGGAGAGGTTGGCCAGTTCGAACGTGACCTGTACCGCTGCAGCCGATGGGTTCACCACGGCGATACCCGTCTGTATCGAGCCGACCTGCCCGGCATTCACGTTTCCGGCCGACTCCATGAACAGGCGGAAGGCGGTACTTATCGGAGACGCCGGAACACCGGCTTCGGAAACAGTGATACCGTTGGGCCTATACGAAAAGATGAGTACGCCCGACGGGGTTCGCGTCCCGTTCTGCGGCGTCACACGCACCCACCCCTTCGCGAAAGTCTGCGAGGCACTTGCAGCGCGAAGCACTGCCGAGCTCCGGGGAGGAATGCTGTAGCTGACTTGCTGGATGCCTGGCCCCATGAACTCCGCGATCCCATTTGCCGTGTCATCGGTGGAATTCACGAGGACGATTTTGGTCGTCCAGCCCTGACCCTCAGCATAGTGTGGAAAGACGAAGGAGTTCGTCGATGTCTCGGCGACCGGCCCAACCGGCAATGTCGTAATCAGGAACTCCGCTCTTTCGTTGACATAACCCCGCAAGGAAATCACCGATACCGGGAGAGTCGCGGAAAAAGTAAACGTGCCGCTGATCGAGGATCCTCCGTTGAACGGTAATTCGTGTAGAAAACGGGCCATCTGGCCGAATGCCGGTAACGTCGTGCTTCCTTGTCCGAAGTCCTGCCCCGTGGAGTCCGTGAAGTAGAAGTTTATAACGGCCGGCTGATCATTGGGGTTCGCGATTGCCACTCCCGTGGTCGTCGTGTCATTCACTTCGGCATAGATACGGCCCGCCTGCACCAACGCCGTCGATGGGACGCTGGCTTCGCTCACAAGGACTCCGCCCTGGCGATAAGAGAAAATGGCCAGCGCCGAAGGATTGGAGCTGCCGGCTCCGGCTTGAACACTGGCATAACCGGTGGTCAGCACGGTCGCCGCGTTTTCGGTTCTCCTGGAGATTCCAGCACGATCGGGAACCGAGAAGTTGAGCGATGACACCAAAGGCGCCCGGAATCCCGAGGGGTAAGCCACAAACAGGCCTGTCCTGTCCTGCGTGACAAGGGAGTTTGTCAGGACGATTGACTCTCCTACGGCGACGGAAACAAAACTGGTGAAGCGGCCTGATGCCGGGCTGTTCTCCGAAACCAGAGCGACCGTTGCCAGGGTTCCGTCCACTCGGCGCGCAAATACACCTGTGAACGAAGCAGTGCCCTGAAATACGACGGTTCCATCCTCCTGCGCCGAGTATGTCGTAATGGCCGTCAGCACGGTGTTGATTGGAAGCCGGGTTCCCAGCATGATTGCGGATTGCACGGACCCGCTTGAATAAACATACAGGCCGGTAAAAGTATCCCGAGCTGCCTGAAAATAGATGGACTCTCCGCCCACGGCAGGCGGTCCGATGTTGCGATACACATCGGTTGCTGCAATGCGCGTGACCTGCCCGCCGGACCACATGAAAATGCCCGTAGGACCATTCGTCACGCCTGCGGTAAACACAACGGAGCCCCCCGGCGTTAATTGGATATTGGTAAAACTGCTGAACGTGCCGCCCGCCGGACTTGCGGCGCCCGTTTGCAGGAGGACCTGGATGTCCGATCCGGCAAGAATCAGGGACTGCCGGTTCGACACGGTTCCCACAAAGGCGGCTTGTCGGTTGGCATTTAACGCAATGTTGGTCAGGCCGCCGGTTCCGATCGTCAGGTTGCCGACCGGCTGGTTGAATGGAAACCATTCCGTCAACACGTTGTCGAAGTATCGGTAAAGCGCTGTGAAGTTCGCCGTGCTGCTGAGATCCATGCTTGTGGCCGCGAACACCAGATCGCCGCTTGCATTCGACGTTGCCACCGTAGTTCCGGTGAACACGCGGCCCTGGGGCGTCGTCATTCCCGGCACCGCGACCGGCGTGACCGTCCCGCCCGATTTCTTGAGAAGACTTGCCGGCGAGGCGGCCTGAAAATAGGTGGCGGCTGGGCTGGGACGCAAGTTGCTGTTGGATGTAACGTAGTAGTTCACAGGAAGGCTGGTGCGGCTCCAGCTTGCCCATCGCAGCGCGGTGGTCCCGCCCTGGCTTCGATACAGAGCGGATACCTGCTTGTTGGTCACGGCCAGAAAAGCAACGTCTCCGGCGGAGTTGACCGCAGCAGCGTCGAGTCTCGACAGAGTTTCCCCGCCCGCCATCCCAGCTCTCGTTAACGCGACAGGTCTAAGATTGCCGTTCGACCAGGCGTATACCCCTGTCCCCATGTCGCTCAGAGTTGCCGAGAACACGATGTTTCCGCCGCCGACGCCGAGCAGGGAAGAGAGTGTTGTCGTACGTGTGGGATTGGTGCTGGCGCCTCCACGGACGATTTCTTCAAGTGTTGTGGTGGCGCGGTAGAGCGACATGGAGCGGCCCTGCGGCGTCGCGAGAAAATAGAGAGCGAGATCCACAAACCGGACGGCCTGGAACGATGCGAGAGTGCCTCCTCCCGGAATCGCAGTCGTGTCCGTAACCAGCGTGCCGATTTGTGTGGGAGTCACATCGTAAATACCGCGGCGCGCTCCCGCAGTCACGATTACCGCAACGCGCCCTCCGGTTGAAACGGCAGCGCCATTGAAGGCAGTCGGAGTTCCGATAGGTAACTGATCGAATGTCCGGATCAATGGTTCAACTCCGGTTTCAGGCGAGACGCGGAATACGCCGGTGTGCGTGGGATTGTTTACAGAAAGGGTTACCACTGCAAAACCGTTATCGTCAAGGCCGTCGGTGGCGAGCGTGATGTTGCCGATCGAAACAGCAGCAGTAAAGGGCTAATACCACCGCCCCCCACAGTTGCAATCAGAGCAACCTCACCGCGCCCGTTGATAACGGGCTGTCCAAAGCCCGAGAAAAATCCTCCCAGGGGCGCCGGGTCGCCTGTGCGTGCAAGCAGGGAGAGCTGTCCCTGCGAGTCACGAATTACAGCGGTCGTGGACCCCGATAGGTTCGCAACAAGCGCCATGTCTCCCGCGGAATTGAGATTGGACATCGAAAGAATGGATTGAATGGTGCTCCCGCCGAGAACGGGATCCGAAGACACTACCGTCTCGACCGTGTAGTCCACGGGCCGCACGACACGCACGGTCAAGCGTCCTATGAAATTGGCGACCGTGGCACTGATGGAGACCTCGCCCAGGTTGACGGCCTGCAAAAGCCCAGCCGCAACGGTGGCTACTCCGGTGTTGTCCGATGCCCACGTGAACGTGACGTTTGGAATCGGGTTGCCATTGATGTCGAGCGCGGTGGCGGTCAGCGTGGCCGAAGAATTGAGCTGAACGGACTGTTGAGGGACTTACGGTGAGCGTCAGTGTACCTGTGAAATTTCCCGTCCGCGCCCGGATCTGGACAGAACCCGGAAACAGAGCGGTCACGTTTCCCGAGGAGTCCACGGTGGCAACCGATGGAGTTCCGCTGGTCCACGTGAAGCTCGCGACTGGAATGACGACACCGTCCGCGTCCTTGGCCGCCGCCAGGACAGGCATGGTTTGCCCGACCACGACCACCGTCGATGCCGCCGTCACGTCTACTCGCGCGATCGTTTGGGAAAATGCAGGAACCGCGGAGAGAAAAAGCAAGAAATTCGGGGACAGACGTATAAATCCCCAATTACGCATCAACGAAACGATTAACGTAATTGGGGATTTATACGTCTGTCCCCGAATTTCGCTCCTAAAAAATCTCATCGACAGGACTATAGAGACCGTGGGAGGCGTACTGAACGTACTCATAACGGCGGCCCGACGGCGTGTCCCCGATCGTTTTGGTCCAGTTGATACCGAGGGCGGAGTACATCGTTGCTGTTATGTCTTCCATGCGGATCGTACGTTGCTGCGACCAACCGAAATCGATGATGCGCGCGCCGTTGGCGTCGGTTTGCCCGATGACTTTCGGTCCGCGTGCACCGCCCCCAGCCATGAGTACAGCCTGAACGTTCCGGTAATGATCGCGGCCTCCGCCTGAGTTGAGATTGCCGGGAGTCCGTCCGAAATCGCCCATTGCGATGATCAGTGTGCTGTCGAAGAGACTTCCGGTCCTTCCTCCAGGTGCAGGAGACGCCTTCAAATCGTCCATCAAAGGACCGATCCCCATATCGAACTGCCGCCCGAGGTTATAAATGTTTCCGCCGTTGTTCGGAGCGAAGAGACCGTTGTGCTGGTCCCATCCGGTCTGCATGATCGTCACAAAACGCGCGCCCAGGTCGGCCTTGATGATATTGCGGGCCACGATGCAGGCATTGCCGAACCCGCTGTTGCCAAAGCGATCGCGCTCTGCGGTCGTGAAGCGGAACATGCTGTCCACCACATCGTTGTACATGAGAGACCGGGCTGACGCATTGAAGTTGTTGAGGTCCTGCATTTCCTTGTCGTATGGACTTGTGCGCAGACTTTGGTCGAGGTCCTGCAGCATCGAGTAGCGGCGCAGAAAACGATCGCGGCCCTGGGGATGGATTAGTGTGCCGATTCCGTTCCCGCCGGACCCCACATTGAACGGGGCGAATTCCGCGGAAAGGAACCCGGGACCAATGGGACTCGCATTGATGCCGATAAACGACGGAAGAACCTCCGAGGGACGCTTGTTCCGGCCCAGTTCATACGCGACAACAGCGCCGAGACTCGGGCGCTCGCGTTGAAATGCGGGATTCTTCGCGTAAGCGGTCTGAACGTAGTATTGAGCGCGGTCGTGTGAGGCTTCCCAGGCCTCGACGGACCGGAGAAGCACCAGGCTGTTCGCATGCTGCGACAGCAGCGGAAACAGCTTGTTGGACATCGTCACGCCACCGGTGTAATTCCGAATGTCCAGGTCCGGTGGAGTCCACGAGCCCGGCTTTGCATCCCATGTTTCAAGATGAGTGGGTCCGCCGATCATCTGAATAAAGATGCAGGTCTTTGCGGTATTGCGCGGAATGACCGCTTGTTGTCCCAGCACTTCGAAGTTGGTGAATGTATCGGCCAGCGCGTACGCCGCTATGCCTTTGGTTCCGAACTCGATGAACTGCCTTCGATTCAACATGGCCTCAATAATTGAACAAAAAGTCGAGCTTGTTCAGCAATGCCCACTGAAGATCTTCAGCCCATTCGGTGCGGCTTTTGCCGCGCCGGGCGGTCGCGGCTTGCCTCTCTGCCGCAGTGGGCTTGCGCGATAGCGTTTGCAGGAACAGCCGATCGAGTAACTCGTCGTCGGAAATCTGCATCTGAAGCAGGCGCGCGACGCTCGAACTGCCCTGGTTTGCAATTTTGTTCGTAACGAACGTGCTGTTCATCAGCGACAGGCTGCCGAGGACAGAGCTGTCGGAGGAACGCAGCGTATCGAAGCGGTTTCCGCGGCCAAACACAGTCATGAAGCTGAGGGCATCATTGCTGCGGCGTGGTTCGTTCGTATCGGGAAGTTGCATCGCCCATGATACGGGCTGGTCGAATCCGTCGATGAAGTACAGGTTCTGGATGCCCGCAGCTTGCAGGACCGAGTCGTGAATTTCTTCGGCTTCCAGTGGACGTACCAGCTTGCGTGCGAATAGCTTGCGATAGCTTTCTCTCCATGTGCCGGGATAATGAACGGAGAGCTGGTAGGTGGTTGAAGTGACGATCGTCCGAATCAGGCGGCGGAGATTGTAACCGTTTTGCATGAAATCCGAAGCCAGAGCATTGAGAAGCTCAGGATGCGAGGCCTGGGTGTCATAGCGCTCGAGATCGAATCCATCGACGGGGTCGACAATGCCCGTGCCCATCAAATGGGCCCACACGCGGTTTGCGATAGCCCGGCCGAACTGAATATCGGAGGTCATCATGCGCGCCAGTTCCGCCCGGTAATCGCTGCTGGCCGGCCGTTCTCCGGTCCACATATAGACCGGGGTGTAAGGTCCGCCGCTTCGCAGCGGCCGCTGGCCCACATTTCCTCGCGTGTTCACGGTGTAAGCGCCGGCCGGCCTGTCAGAGACTTCAATCGCCGTGTTGCCGACCGCATCGATCTGGACACGGTTGAAGATTACGGGCGCCACAAATGCCGATTGCGCCCAGAACTCACGTCGCTTGCGATGCGACAGATAAGTGTTCACCGGTTCCAGATGCCGTGCTCCGTCATGGCAGGAAACGCACAACGACGGAACACCGAGGAATACATTCGAAATGTTGGCAGTGTAATCATCCCAGGAATCTTGAACGGGATCGCCCTGCGAATAACTGCGAACAAGGAAGTTGACAGGGCCGTTGGTCCGGCTGTTGCCGCTGGCGCGGATCAGGTCGGAGGCAATTGTGTTGAATGGGACGTTATTCTGCATTGCATCGTGGAAATATTGATGCAAGGCGTTGCGGCCTGGAACCGAGACATTCCCACTTGCCGTCGTGTTGCGCACCAGCTCGCCAAGCCAGAAAGTCCAGCGATCGACGAAATCGTCGCTGTTCAACAGGCTATCGATCAAACGCTCCTGCTTGTTTGAGCTCTGATCCGCAAGGAACGAGAGCAACTGATCGACGTCCGGCGGGCGCCCCGTCAAATCGATCGTGATCCTGCGCATGAATTCTTCGTCGCTGGCAAGACCGGCAGGCTGGACACCCTCTGCATCGAGCCGGTTGAAAATGTAGTCATCAACGAAATTCTGACGCGTCAATGCTGCGGTGAAACCTTTGTCCGGAACGGCGCTGGCGAGCTTCAACGTCATTATTCCCATGGAGCGCGCCTGATTTTCGAGGTTCTCAGGATTAAACGACCACTTCGATGCCGGATAGGCGGGACAATCCTGGTCGCCTCCCTGGAGAAGGAATCCGCTCGATAAGATCAATAGGCTAACGAAAAGGGGAATGCGCATAGACAGCGGGATCTTCCCGCGTTGACGTCCCTTTGTCAAAGTGAAATTGAATAAAAAACAGGACTTCAGACTTTTGAGTAAGGCTTAGGAAAGAAGAGGATATTCCCAACACGCTCGGCGAATGGCCATCGCGGCCGTTCTTTCCGACCATCAATCGATCGTTCAGAATGTCACTTCGATTTCGAAGAAAGGCCAAGCCGGCGAATCAACTGTAGGAAATCTGGTGTTTTGTCTCAGGCAGTCGAAGACGGGTTCGACATTGAGGTAGATCATGCGGTCATAGCGTTGTTCAAAGGCACTTTCCAGCCGGTGAATGGCTTCGCTTCGTTCATCGAGTCCCGCCAGGATCATTGCCTGACAGTAGTCCGAAGCATACCGCGCCTGGGGAATTGCGCTGAGGCGATCGATCATTTGGCGCGCTTGAGCTTTCTGCCCGGAAACCGCGTAAACATATCCGAGTGCTCCATACGCAAGTACCAGCGGGTCTTCACCGCAAAGCCCCATAGCCCTTTGAATACTGCTGACCGCCTCGGTCAAACGCGCCCTCTGGGCGTAGGCGAGTCCCAGCATCAGATGAGCTACGGCAAAATTCGAATCGAGATCGAGCGTGCGCTGCAGCTGCTCGATGGCTTGATCGTAGGATCGTGCGTAATAGAGGCCCCAGCCGACGTCCGTATTGATGATCAACGAGAGTGGATCGAGTTCCTCCGCTTGGCGGATTTCGTCCAACTGTTCCTCGAAGCGGCCCATAGCTGCGAGATACTCGTGGTACCAGTGATGCGCCGTCGCATAGTTTGGGTTGAGTTCCAGCGCATGTTGAAACTCCCGCTCCGCGGCGGACCAGCTCCAGTCGTAGTAAAGGTAGGTGTAGGCCAGTGAGGTATGCGCTTCAGCCAGCGACTCGTCGAGCTGAAGAGCTTTTCGAGCGGCCGCCTTTGCCCTGGGCATTGCCTTGTTCGGCGGCAGGACGCTATAGAGGCTGAGCAGGTTGTAACAGTCCGCGAGTCCCGAATAGGCCAGGCCATACTGTGGATCCTTTTGTATGGCTTTTTCGAAGTAGTCGATTCCTTTTTTCAGACCCTCGCCCGTTCGCTTGTTCCAGTGGAATCGCCCTTTCAGATATAGCGTGTAGGCCTCCGGGCTCCTGGTATACCGCTTGGCGATCAGGTTCCGCTCCTCGAGCGTCATTCGCAACCTGAGCTTCTTTGATATCTGCCTGGAAATTTCCCGCTGGGTGGCGAGAACGCCTGCGCGCTGCGGCCGATAGTGTTCTCCCCAGAGCCTGGATCCGTCCGCCGTATCGACGAGTTCCGTTGTGATTACCAGCATTTCATCAAGCCTGGACAATCGCCCGGTAACCAGCGCCTTGACGGCTAAATCCACGCCGAGCTGTTTCGGATTCGGGCGGCGCCCCTTGTAGTGGGAAACGGTACTGTATGCAAGGACCTGCAGTCGAGGGACCTGCGACAAGTTCTTGATCAAGCTGTCGGCGATTCCGGCACACAAATAGTCGAGGCTCGGGTCGCCCGAATCATTCACAAAAGGTAGTACAGCAATCGTATCGAGCGACGCCGCGGTGGAGTCTGCGTCAACTGGGTAGGGCAGTGGCCCGATCTCTCTGGCCACAATCTTTCGATAAAGCTGCTGTGTTTCTTCTTCGGGTTCCGTTTCCAGATCGCTTCTAACGGCTTCACAACATCGCTGAAACTGCCTTAGAGCTTCGGAACGCCGGCCCGCAAGGGCATAGAGTCGCATTAGCTCCCGGTGCGCTTCTTCATTCGAGGTTTCGATGGTGAGCAGCTTTTCAAACTGCATCATCGCGAGCCGCTGTTGACCGTGCCTCGCGTACAGGCTGGCAAGTCTCATCATCAATTCCCGGTGCAATGCGCGAAGCTGGTCGCGCCTTCGGGTGCACCAGTCGGCGTAGAGGTCCTCACTGAGCAGGTCGCCACTATACAGAGTGAGCGCCGCTTCGCAATCCGATACAAGATCCGAAGGCATAGCTCTATTCGCGCTCGCCTCAAATTGCTCCAGGTCGATCCACAAACCACTCGGCGCGCTCAACTCTACCTGCTGGCCGTGAGTCAGTATGAATCGGGAATCCACAGCCGATGTCAGCTTCGGCTCGAGCGCCCGTCGAGCCATATGGATCATCTTATGAAGGTTTGCGGCGCCGGATTCGACATCCAGGTCCGGCCAGATGGCGTCAATGAGTTGCTGGCGATGCAGTTGGTGTTTCGGGTCGAGGGCCAGGAGCTTTAGTAATAATTTGGCCTGCTTTCGAGGCCAGTGTGATTCTTGTACGGGCTTTCCCTGAACCGACACGCGAAATAGTCCCAACAGGTGAATAGCCAGTGAGGTCTCTCGGGTGCCTTTCATAACAACCAGGGAACCGTCGATAAAGTCCCTAATTCCATTTCACAACCGGAGCTTCTGTTCTTCAAGTAACTTCTGCGTGGACATTAATATTCGTTCTACCTGAACATTCATGCTAAAGCTGGAATGTAATGGTGTTGGAATTCGCGGTCAATTCTGATCTCGAGCAGCGACACATCTTGCAGGCGCAGCGGATCAAACATCGGCTGCCCCACATCACCGTCCCGTAAAATTTGGGGGACGCTTTTCGAGGAAAGCGCGAACTCCTTCCTTCATGTCCTGCGTAGCGAAAGAGAGTCCGGCGAGGCTCGCTTCCAATGCCAATCCCTCTTCCTGGGTCATTTCGAGACCGCAGTTCACGGCTTCGAGAGTGTAACGAATGGCAAGTGGAGCGTTTGGAATGATTTTCCTGGCCAGAGCAACGGCGGCGTCCATGAGCTGAGCCGGGGGGACAACCTGATTGACAAGCCCGATCCGGAATGCTTCCTGAGCCGGAATCAAGTCCCCTGTCAGCAGGAGTTGAAGAGCGCGGCCTTTGCCGATGAGGCGCGGCAGGCGCTGCGTGCCGCCATTGCCGGCGATGATGCCAAGTTTCACCTCGGGCTGGCCAAGCATCGCAGTTTCCGACGCAATGCGCAGCGTACACGCCATGGCGAGCTCGCATCCGCCGCCAAGCGTGTAACCGTTGAGTGCCGCAATCACAGGTTTTCCGAGATTTTCGATGAAGCTGAGAAGATTCTGCCCGCCCGCGGCGTGTTGCGCACCCGTGATCGGCGTGTGTTTGGCGAGCACATTGATGTCGGCCCCTGCAATGAAGGCCTTATCGCCGGCGCCGGTCAGAATCGCGACGCGGACTTCATCGTCGGTTTTTACCTGTTCGAAGGCCGTTCGCAGTTCATGCATCGTCTCGTCATTCAGGGCATTCCGTACAGAGGGGCGGTTGACGGTGATAAACGCTATGCCCTCTTTCTTTTCAAACAGGAGATTCTCAAACATTCTCGATTACCTCGGAAGATGGGGGCGTCATGTACAAGCGTTCGACGTCCGTCGTGCGCCGGGCGAGGACTGCTCGTTGATTGATGTAGCCTTTGTCAGTAATTTCGCCGGCATCGATCGAAGGCGGTTCCTCGAGAAAAAGCGCACGCCGGGCAAAACTCGAGCTTCCGCCGCCATCGGCCTGAAGCCTGGCGAGGCCTTCACGCACGCGCGCGCGAACCCGTTCATCCGAAATAAGTGTCGGAATCGGCGCATCGGCCAGATCCGGGCATAGCGTCCTGCAACCCGCAAGGCTCGGAATAATCAGGAAACCGATTTCGTTCCGGTGGTGTCCCGCGACGACGATGTCCTGCGCAACCGGCGCCATGGCCGAAAGCGACCGCACTTTCAAAGGACCGACGTGAACCCACGTTCCGGTATTCAGCTTGAAATCCTCAGCGATTCTGCCGGCGAACTCGATGCCTTTCGCCGGATCGTCCGGATCGACGAAACGGCCGGCATCGCCGATCTTGTAGAAGCCCTCGTCATCGAATGCCTCCGCGGTAAGGTCGGAGCGTTTCCAGTAGCCGGGCGTCACGTTAGGTCCGCGGACGCGCAACTCGTATTTGCCGGCCTCGTCGGAGGGAACCAGCTTGAGCTCGGTGCCGGGTGCGGGAAGGCCAAGAGCGCTGAACTTCGCCGGCGCAAAATGCAAGAGCGTCGCCTGCGGGGCAGTCTCGGTGGAGCCCCAACCGGTATAGATGGGAATGCGGTGTCCTCTCTCTTTGATAGCGAGCTGCTCCAATCGATCCCAGAGAGCTGCCGGCAGCGGAGCGCCTGCATACACAATGACTTTCAGCCGCGCAAAGAACGTCCGCCGCAAAACCGCATCCTCTTCCAGGCGGGGCACCAGCATGTCGTAACCGCGCGGGACGTTGTAATAAATCGTGGAAGAAATTTCGCGCAGGTTCCGGATCGTCGTTTCGATCAGTCCCGGTGCAGGTTTTCCTTCATCGATGTATAACGATCCACCGTGAGCCATCACCAATCCGAAATCATTATTGCCGCCGAAGGTATGGTTCCATGGAAGCCAGTCCACAAGCACCGGCGGCTCATCGTCGATGAATGGCCATGCCTGAGTTCCGGCCTGGCGATTGGAACAGATCATCCGTTGCGTATTGATGACGGCCTTGGGCTCGCCGGTAGAGCCCGACGTGAGCAGAAATTTCGCGATCGTATCCGGACCCACCGAAGCGAAGGCACGGTCAACGGCGTTTTTGTCCTCGCGTTCGAGCAGCGTGCTGAACATCGTGGCCGGCCGCAGCAGTTTGCCGGCGTTCCGCGCGACGACAAGTTCAAAATCCCGGTCCCCGAGAGATGCAATGGCCGGGGCGTATCGCCCGTCATCGTCGACAAACACCATCCGAGGCTCGAGCAATGCGAAGACGTTTCTGAGCTTCCTGAAGTCTTTGGACACGAGCGAATACGAGGGCGATATCGGAGCGACGGTAATGCCCACGTACAGCGATGCAATCGTCAGCAGCGCGTGTTCGATCGAGTTGTCGGAAAGGACCACGAGCGGTCTTTCCGGTGACAGACCGCGTTCGAGGAGAGCAGTTCCGACGCGTCGTACTTGTTTGCGTACTTCGCTCCAGGTCAACGTGCGCCATCCGTCGTCTGCGCGCTGCGCCAGATAGATCGCGGACGGGCGTTCGGCCGCCCAGCGTTCCAGGAAATCTCCCATACTCCGCGCATAGGCCCGCAGCGGCTCACCGCAGCCGAGAAGAATTGTTCCATCCGCGCGGCGCTCCAGCGTCGGTTTGGGTGGAAGCATTTTCAGCGGAGCGGCATCCATAAACTATTGTTCCAGAGACAGGACTCGTTTTGCGTTCTCGAGCATGATCTTTCTGATAACGTTCTGGGGAAAGTTATATTCGGCGAATTCCTTCTGCCAACGCTCGGGCGTCAGCATGGGCCAGTCGCTGCCGAACAACATCTTGTCCTGAAGAAGCGTCCGGGCGTACTGAACGAAAGCCGGCGGAAAATATTTGGGCGCCCAGCCGGACATGTCCACAAAGACGTTCGCTTTGTGCATTGCGACGGCGAGCACTTCGTCCGACCACGGCCATCCCGGATGAGCTGCGATGATCGTCAGATTGGGAAAGTCCACTGCCACGTCATCGATATGAATCGGGCGGCCGTACTTCAGACGCAGTCCCAGGCCGCCCGGAGCACCTGCTGCAATTCCCGTCGTGCCCATGTGAAAGAGCACTACCAGGCCGAGTTCTTGCGCGGCTTCATAAATCGGATAAAACTCGCGATCGTCTGGGAAAAACCTCTGCTGGATGGGATGGAACTTCAATCCGCGCAAACCGAGTTCGGCGATTCGCCGGACTTCCGGAACTGCCGCTGTTCCCATGTGTGGGTCTACTGCTCCGAAACCGATGAAAGCGTCGGCAAAGTCTCGCATCGCCTGTGCGATGGAATCGTTGGGAATAGGCGGCAGTCCGGTCACTGTGTGTTCGTCCTTTCCCAGGAGAACACACATCATTTTCCTGCTGCGGTACATCTCCGCCATTTCAGCGTACGAGACAACGTCCGGCACGCCGGTCTTGAAGTATTTCTTGGCCCACTCCACGTATTCGCCATCCGAGATCCGGGCTTCGGCGGTGTTCGGATGAACATGCGAATCGATGGCGGTGATGTGTCTCGGGATTCGGAGTGTAACCACCGCGACATTGTATCGCGGTGGTAAACTTTAGGCCGTCCGTCGTAATTCGGAGACAGACGTATAAATCACCTAATTAGCTTCAAGTTTCTTTTTACTGCTAATTAGGTGATTTATACGTCTGTCCCCGAATTACGACGGGCGCCTAGGCCGCGTCCCGTTGGTGTTTGAAATACCCGACTACCGTATCGACGGCGGATTTCGGGGGTTCGAAGCGGCGGAGGCTGCCGAGGGCCTCGAGCCACTTCACGTCCGACCGGCAATTAGGGCAGGAGTCCACGTGCTGGAGTCCGGCGGCGTCCAGCAGCTTTTTGTTCGTGACGTGATCGGCGAGTTCGCTGAGCGGTAAATGTTGCGCCGTCATTTCTTGTTTCGTGTTGCCAGATCGTATACAAGTCCCGCGATGCCACCCGAAAGCGCTCCAACACCGGCTCCCTTTCCTCCACCAGCGAGCGCTCCAATAGCCGCACCCCCTCCTGCTCCTCCTCCAATGATCAGGGCTTCCTTCTCCCATGACCGCTTTTTGTGCGGAGTGGTGACCGGGCGGCGCTCGACGACTCGCGGTTGCGATTGAACGAAGTCCTGCCGCGCGAGTTTCGTATCCGAAAGCTCCAGCGGAGTAATCGCAATGCCGTCGCGCATGAAGACCTGGTGTTGGCTGTCGATAGACTGATGTGGAATGATCAACTGCACTTTTCGTCCATCTTCCAGGGTTGTCGGGACGATTGTGGCTTTAATCTTTCCGTCTTCGGTTGTGATGTCGTCCACGTAAGCGCCCGTCAGACCGTACTTTGTCTCGATTGCTGTGGGTTCGTAGTCAGCGCTGACTTTTGAACACGCTGGTAACATGATCACAGCCGCCATCATGATGGCGAGAATCGCTTTCATTCGTTTACCCTCCCTCTATACGTTCTTGAAGCTGGAGCAACAACGTTACCGTTTGCAATGGGTGTGCAAGTAACGGATTTGTAGGGATTTGGTAAGGGACAGGTGGTAAATGATGACCACTTCTGATGGCCG
>QHXD01000143.1:0-11602 GCA_003223895.1 Acidobacteriota bacterium | reverse complement strand
GACGTTCTGGAGCGCCTCTCCGCGGTGGACGAATCGAATACCCGTAGTCAGCAAAAGGTCGTTGTTCTTTACGCTCGGAGTCGGGCTGCTGGTGTACCGGTTGCTGGCAGTGACGTGCCACGCCAGCCACTTGTTAAGTTGCGTGATAATAGAGGAGTCGAAGGTCACGCGATATTGGCCGAGCGACGAAAGGTTCGGGTAGACGATGAGGCTTTCCGTGACCGATGTCGTGGACGTCAACTGCCGCGTCAGATCGTTGCCCGCCACGAATTCACGCGACATGCGTTTCACTCCGTTGTTGAAATTCTCGTGATTTGCCGAACCGCCGGAGAAAACCTGAAATGATGTCTTCCTGGTCTTGATGAGATTCATGCCCAGGCCGCCGCCGCCAACCAGGCGCGAGTTCAGTCCCTGAAGCTGATCGTGCTCCAGGTCCGAGAAGCCAAAAGTAAAAAGGCGGCGGCTGAAGTTGATTTCATATCGATAACCGCCGCGAAACGATTCAGCAAAGCTTGTAGGCTGGTTCGCGACCGAAGTCTGCGAGAAAAGCGAGAGGAAATACACGCGCGTGCTATTGCCAGGAGTGATTCGAGCCGCTCTCAGACCCACGTTGAGCGTCTTCACATCGGAGTTTCCGCGCGCGATGCTGATCGCCGTGTCCACGGAGCCGCCCCAGAGGTCGAATAACCCCGGCTCTTTTTTCGCTGCCGTTGCCGGGGGCCGGCTAACGAAGGCGCGTTGTTCATCTTCGGAACGGATGGCGCGCACCTCGTCCCGGGGATATCTCCGGGAGTCCTGGTCCCTGGCTCGTATCTCGAGCCGGCCATCGCGCATGGAAACGGATCCCTTCAGTGTCTGGTTGTCGCCAACTGAAACATAGAGCTGTGCGTCCGAGTCGATCTTGACGATGACGTTCGAGGGAATTGTAACTTTACCCAGGAGATCGGTTTCCAGCTCCAGACTGGTCTTGTCCATCCGGATGATCTTGCCGGTGAGCCGGTCACCATTCTTCAACACCACCTCTCCAGCCCAGGCTTGAACACAAAGCAGCAGCATGTAAAGGAACCAAATTGCTTTTCGCATATCGAGTCCTTTGGGGTCTTTTTGTGTCGGGAACGTGATCGCGGCCAATTGTATCGTAGAATTCGGCTGTATGATTGCGGTGCATTTGGAAAGCAAACGCGTTGAGGTTCGCAAGGCCCGCCGTCCGCAACGGCCGGAGGGTTTCGCAGTGATCCGATTGCTACGCGGGGGGATCTGCAACACCGACCTTGAGCTTCAACGTGGTTACTACGGCTTCTCCGGAACGCCGGGGCATGAATTCATCGGCGAAGTCGTGGAGTCGGATAATGCGGACCTTCTGGCGCGTCGAGTGGTAGGGGAAATCAACCTGGCGTGCCGTAAATGCGACTGGTGCCGGAAGGGGCTTGGAAGACATTGTCCAAAGCGCTCGGTGCTCGGCATTGTTCGACATCCCGGAGCGTTCCGGGAGTTTCTGACGCTGCCTGAAGCCAACCTGCATGTGGTTCCGAATTCGATTTCCGATGAGGCCGCCGTGTTTGTCGAGCCACTCGCTGCGGCGTGCGAGATTCTGGATCAGGCCAACATTCGGCGGGGCTCCGAGGTGGCTGTTTTGGGCGATGGAAAGCTCGGTTTGTTGATCGCGCAGGTGTTGAGAGCACAGGAGATGGAGGTTCACCTCTATGGACGGCACCGCCAAAAGATGCGAATCGCCGAACGCGCCGGCGTCGAGACGATTCTTGCGGGAAAAAAGACTCCGTCGTCGGCTTATGACTGGGTTATCGAGGCGACGGGGTCTTCAGAGGGCCTAGGTGAAGCGATCCGGATGGCGCGGCCGCGGGGCACGGTTTTCATGAAGTCGACGGTTCACCGACCGGTCGCGATCGACGCCGCACCGGTCATCGTCAACGAAATCACGCTTGTCGGCTCGCGTTGCGGACGATTCGAGCCTGCGCTTAACCTTCTTCAATTCCGCAGGGTCAATGTTACCGACATTATTTCGGAAACATTACCGCTTTCTCAGGCACGGCGGGCTTTCGCGCTCGCCGCCAAACGCGGGGTGCTGAAAGTACTTTTGGCGGGTGAATCGTAACTGTAGCGGCGGTCTATGACCGCCGGCCGTCTGGAATTTGTGAAATCGCCGGCGGCCATAGACCGCCGCTACAGGTATTCGCCATTGCAAATAGCCTCTCCCAATCGCTATATTGTCCCCGCTTTGTACCGAAAAATTTACAGCGCAGGAGTTGAGTTGTGGCGCAGGCAGCGGCTTCTTCCAAGCGTGGCTTTGGTCAGACCGAACGGCGCGATTTGTGGTGGGTAGAACCCCTCGCGATCGCGATCGGCCTGTCCGGCTTTGTCATTTATGCGACCTGGGCGGCTTTTCAGGGGAACAACTATCACTACGGCCCATATCTCTCCCCATTCTATTCCCCTGAGATTTTCGGAGATTCACCGCACAGTTGGTTTGGTCCCCTTCCCGCCTGGTGGCCTTTATGGCTGCCATTTTCCCCGGCCCTCCTGATTCTATGGGCTCCGGGAGGTTTCCGGTTCACCTGTTACTACTATCGCGGAAGTTATTACAAAGCGCTATGGGCCGACCCGCCGGCGTGCGGAGTGGGTGAGCCTCGGGCTCACTATCGCGGCGAGCGCAAATTCCCCCTCATCGTTCAAAACATCCATCGTTATTTCATGTACATCGCCGTTCTTTTCCTGTTCATTCTTGGCTACGACGTCTGGAAGGCCCTGTGGTTCACGAATCCCGCGACAGGAGCGGTGCAGTTTGGAATGGGCGTAGGCACGCTCGTTCTGGCCATGAATGTCTCATTGCTTGGCGGATACACTCTTAGCTGCCATTCGATGCGGCATCTGCTTGGAGGACGTCACGACGAAGTGAACAAAGCGCTCTTCGGACGCGGCTGTTACAACTGCATCAGCGGCCTCAATCGCCACCACATGAAGTGGGCGTGGTTCAGTCTGTTCTGGGTCGCTTTTTCCGATGTCTATGTTCGGCTGTGCTCGATGGGGGTCTGGAGCGACAGGAGATTTTTTTGATGGCGGAGTATCAAAAATTCGAGCACGACGTATTGATCATCGGTGCGGGCGGCGCGGGGCTGCGCGCTGCAATTGAAGCCTCCGCCGAGGGCGTCAAAGTTGGATTAGTGTGCAAGTCCCTTCTCGGCAAGGCTCATACCGTGATGGCGGAGGGTGGCATCGCTGCGGCGCTGGCGACTGTGAATTCGGCCGACAACTGGAAAGTTCACTTTGCCGATACCATGCGCGGCGGCCAATACATCAATGTCTGGCGTATGGCCGAAATCCACGCGAAGGAAGCGCCTACCTGCGTTCGCGAGCTGGAAGCCTGGGGCGCGGTATTCGATCGCACCAAACAGGGAGATATCCTTCAACGGAATTTCGGCGGTCACCGGTATCCGCGTCTGGCGCACGTCGGTGACCGGACCGGGCTGGAGATGATCCGTACGCTCCAGGATCACGGCATACATCAAGGAATCGACGTGCACATGGAATGCACCGTGATTTCGCTCCTTAAAGAGGGCGACCGTGTCGTCGGGGCGTTCGGATATGACCGGCAGCGTGGCCGCTTTCTCTTGTTTCAAGCAAGGGCCATCGTGTTGGCCACTGGCGGGATCGGCCGCGCATACAAGATCACCAGCAATAGCTGGGAATATACGGGCGACGGCCAAACGCTCGCCTACAACGCCGGTGCGGACCTCATGGACATGGAGTTCGTGCAATTCCATCCCACCGGAATGATCTGGCCACTCAGTGTCGCTGGACTTCTTGTGACAGAAGGGGTTCGCGGAGAAGGTGGAGTCCTCCGGAACAAAGAAGGCCGTCGCTTCATGTTTGATGACATTCCTGAAATATATCGTCATCAAACCGCGGACAACGAAGAAGAAGGCTGGCGTTATTGCACCGGTGACCGGAACGCGCGGCGTCCGCCCGAGTTGTTGACTCGCGACCACGTAGCCCGATGCATTGTGCGCGAGGTGAAAGAGGGAAGGGGCAGTCCCCACGGCGGTGTGTTTCTCGACATTTCGTGGATCAAAGAAAGAATCCCGAATGCTCCCGAACACATCCGCAGGAAGCTGCCGAGCATGTATCACCAGTTCAAGCAGCTCGCCGACCTCGATATCACCACGACACCGATGGAAGTTGGCCCGACCACCCACTACATGATGGGCGGTGTGCGCGTTGATGCAGAAACCCAGATGTCAACGGTGCCCGGCTTGTTTGCAGCCGGCGAGTGTGCCGCAGGACTCCACGGAGCGAATCGTCTCGGGGGAAATTCCCTTTCGGATCTGTTGGTATTCGGCAAGCGCGCCGGAAAATTCGCGGCCGCGTTTGCGAAAGAACACGGTTTCGGGGCGATCAACACGGATCAGGTTGAAAGCCTGGCCCGTTGGGCGCTCGAACCTTTCGACAGGGGGCCGGCTTCTCCGGCCGACGGACAGGGTCCATACCAGATCCAGCACGAGCTTCAGGTGAAGATGCAGGAACTCGTTGGCATTGTCCGCACGGAAAAGGAAATGCTGCTGGCTTTGGAGGAAATCGGGAATCTCAAGAAACGCGTCCGAAGTGTAGCCGTGCACGGCAATCGGGAATACAACGCAGGCTGGCATACGGCACTGGACCTCACAAATCTCTTAACAGTTTCGGAAGCAATCACGCGGGCCGGCCTTGAGCGCAGGGAAAGCCGCGGCGGACACTTCCGTGACGACTATCCCAACAAGGATAAGAATTTTGGCGAATTCAATATCGTCGTGCGCCGCGGACCAGGCGGCGAAATGCAGATTGTGCCGGAACGGATTCCGCCAATGCCGGCGGAGTTGAAGCAAATCATAGAGGAGCAGCAACAATAATGGCGTTGGCAACATTTTCGATATGGCGAGGGGAGGCCGGTCAGGGAAAGTATTGCAAATACACGACCGAATTTTCCGAAGGCATGGTCGTTCTCGATGTGATCCACAAGATACAGGCCGAGCAGGCCAACGATATGGCTGTTCGCTGGAACTGCAAGGCCGGCAAGTGCGGATCGTGCTCGGCGGAAATCAACGGAATGCCGAAGCTGATGTGCATGACGCGGATGAATCAGCTCGATCTCAGCAAGCCGGTCACGATCGAACCAATGAAGGCCTTTCCTTCGATCAAGGACCTCGTGACGGATGTGTCCTGGAATTTCCGCGTCAAGAAGCAGATCAAGAAATTCAAACCACGGCCGCCCGATGCGCCGGATGGAAGCTGGCGGATGTCGCAGGAAGATGTGGACCGCGTGCAGGAATTCCGGAAGTGCATCGAATGCTTTCTGTGTCAGGACGTCTGCCACGTCCTGCGCGAACATCAGTTGCACGACGAATTCGTCGGCCCGCGGTACTTCGTATACATTGCGGCTCTGGAGATGCATCCGCTCGATACCGAAGATCGAATCAGCGAGCTTGCCAAAGCCAAAGGCATCGGCTACTGCAACATCACGAAGTGTTGCACCAAGGTCTGTCCGGAGAGTATTACGATTACGGACAACGCCATCATTCCATTGAAGGAACGCGTCGTCGATGAATTCTACGACCCGTTGAAAAGGCTGTTTCGGATGTTCAGGCGTTAGCGAACGCGGTCTAAAGCCCGCGTTCAGAGGATAAACCCATGCAGTTCGAACTCAAGATACTGTCCACGGCGGCCATACCGGCTGCGCTCGAGCGTGCGGAGAGATATCGACTGCTGAATGAACCGGCGCAGGCGGAGAGCATCTGCCTCGATATACTCGCGGCCGATCCCGAAAATCGACAGGCGATTGTTCTTCTACTGCTGTCACTTTCCGACCAGTTTTCCGAAAATATTCCGGACAATCTCGATCGCGCATGGTCGTTACTTCCCCGGCTGCGCGACGAGTATCTGCAGGCCTACTATCAGGGCATCCTCTTCGAACGCCAGGCACGCGTTTACATGAGGCGCGCCGCGCCCGGTTCCGGGTTTTCCGCCTATGATCTGTTGTGCGAAGCCATGAGGCTTTATGAGAAGGCCGAACGCCTGCGGCCACCAGGCAACGACGAAGCGCTGCTGCGCTGGAACACCTGCGCTCGAACGATTATGGCAAACCGCCTGGAACCGCGGCCGCTGGATGATTTCCGTCCAATGCTGGAATAGCCGGGGCGAAATTTCCCGCGGCTTGCCACTTATGGCACGTCCCTTCCGCTGACGCTTCAAACGTGGGCGCCGTAGTGCACGCAGAGCACACCTTGCTCGAAGGCGTAATTGTCAACAATCCCCCAAAGTTCAACTGACCAGTGGAACCTTCCTTCACACGCTGATCTGACGCAGATGACACACGGCAAATCGGTCCGCCATGTGCAGTGTCCTCCGGTGAACGAGAGATCCAAGAACCAATAGCGGAGGAAAAAAGAAATGCGTAGTTTGATGCGCCAGATGACGGGCAGTGCAATGATGTTGGCTCTGATTTGCGTTGCAGTAACAGCCGTGGCTAATGCTCAAACAATAGAGAAGAAGACACGCATTACCACGAACATTCCGATCGAAGTACCGGGAAAAGTTGTTCTGATTCCCGGTACCTACGTGCTCAAGACCTACAATGCCGACTCCGGCCGGCACACGGTTCAGTTTTTCAACGGCACCGAAACGGAACTGTACACAACGGCAGTCGCCATTCCGACGTACCAGTTGGACCCGCCGAATGAAGACACCATCACTTTATTCGAGCCCAATCCGGGGCACGTGAGGGCATTGCAAAAGTGGCTCTACGCGGGAAGCAATTACGGACTCGAGTTCGTTTACCCGAAAGGCACCGTACCTCAGTTGACGAGCGCACCGGCTGAGACCGAGGTAGCCGCGAACGAACCGCCGCCTCCTCCGGCAGTCCCTGAAGAGATCGCGCCAGCGCCTGAGCCGGCACCTGCCCGGGCGCCAGAACCTGAAGCAGCTGCTGCGGAACCGGCGCCGGCACCAGAGCCCGCACCAGCGCCTGAGCCGGCACCGCAGGAAGAACTCCCGAAAACGGCCGGCGATCTGCCGCTACTCCTTCTTGCCGGCGTGCTTTCTCTGGCCGCCGGTTTGTCGCTGAAACGGATGGCGTAGACTTAAGCGATGCGCTGCTCCGTGTGGCGCATCGCGGGTTCGCCTTCGGCGAACTGTTCGATCATTTTCTTATTGAATGCGCGAATGTCATCAGGCATCCGGCTGGTGACGAGGCCATTGTCTGTGACGACTTCCTGATCCACCCAGCTTCCACCAGCATTGCGGATATCTGTACGAAGCGAGGGCCAGGAGGTTAGCGTGCGGCCTTTAACGACGTCCGCTTCAACCAGCGTCCATGGCGCGTGGCAGATTGCAGCTACGGGCTTGCCTGCGTCGAAGAAATGCTTCACAAATTCGACCGCTTTGGGATTGATGCGAAGCTTGTCCGGATTCATGACGCCGCCCGGCAGCAGCAACGCATCGAAGGTTGAGGGATCCGCCGATTCCAGCGGAACGTCGATGGCTACAAACTTTCCCCATCTCTTCATGTTCCACCCGCGGACCTGTCCTTGCTCTGTCTGAGGGGAAACGACTTGCGTTTCCGCGCCGGCTTTGTCCAGTGCTTTCCTAGGTTTGACCAGCTCGACCTGCTCGAATCCCTCGTCGACGAGGATCGCTATTCTCTTTCCTGTCAAATCCTTAGCCATGAAACCCTCCTTAAGTGTCTACTATCTTGGACGGATCAATCGCTGGCGTATGAGCGACCGATTTCGGCACGAACACTTCCGAGGGTTTAACCTGAGTGCATGAGAGAGACCAAACCGATGGAGACCAAAACTAAAATAAGGGACGCCGCTGACCCGGCGTCCCTCTTTTGGGGAGGCGGAAGGGGGACCCTAACTCTTCGAAGACTTTGAACCGGCCTTGGCGGGCTTTGCGGCCGACTTCTGGCTGACTTCCCGAACAGACGTTGCGGTCTTCTGCTGGTTGTCTTCGCGATACTGCACACTGACGCGATTGCCAACCGCCAGATTGCCCGTACGCTGGGTATCGGAGCTCAGCGTGAAAGTGGACTGCTGCGGCTTACCACGGCCTTTCCGGTTCAGCACCAGCTGGTTCGAATCGATCGAAGCGATCGTACCCTGGGTGAAATGCGAAGCAGGGTGGGCTGTTTTCGCCTGTGGAGCGGCGGACGAGTTTGTTTTCGCTTTGGAGTTCTGGCTGGCCACGCCTGTAACGCAAAGGGCCAAGGTCAGACCACCAATCCAAGCGAGTTTCTTAAAACGTTTCATTCATTCTCCTCCGGTGGTTTCCCACCGTAATTAAATGAATTAAACGTGAGCGGGATTAAGACGGGATTAAACGGAGATTAATTAGAGTTAATGTTTGGAAACTGCACCGTTACATGCGTTCCGTGCCCGGGAGTGCTGTCGACTTGAACTGAGCCGCGATGCTGGTCGATGGCCCATTTCACAAGGCTCAGGCCGAGGCCGGCGCCATCAGCCCGGTTCGAGCGCGAGGGGTCTGCGCGATAGAAGCGTTCGAAGATATGGGGAAGAGCTTCGGAGGGGATACCGATTCCATCGTCCTGGACTTCCAGAGCGGTATTTCTCGTGTCGCGGGAGACGCGAACCTTTACATTTCCGCCGGATGGAGTGAACTTGATCGCGTTGTCCACCAGGTTCAAGACGATTCGCTCGATCCAGCTTGCATCACCTCGGACCATGGCTCCTTTTTCACAATTCCACGTCAGCGATACATCCTTCGATGCGGCCACGGGTTGAAGCTGTTCGGCCAGCGACTCGGTCATCGCCGAAAGGTCCACAGAGTCCTGCGCAATTTCAACCTCTCCTGATTCGGCCCGGGCGAGCGTCAGCAACTGGTTGATCATACGCGTGAGTTTTTCGAATTCTTCGAGCTGGCTTCCGAGGACACGCCGATACTGCTCGGTCGTGTCGGCCTGCATCAGTGCGATCTCGGCTTCGCCACGCAGAACCGCCAGCGGCGTCCGGAGCTCGTGAGAGATACTCGCGGTGAATTGTTTCATTTCTCCCACGGCTTTTTCGAGCTGGGCGAGCGTTTCATTGAATTCTCGTGCGAGATGATCCAATTCGTCGTCCGTCCCTCGCACAGGCAATCGGCGATCGAGACGCGATAGCCCGATTTCACGAGCGGCCCCGGCAAGTGCTGCTACCGGCTGCAGGGCTTTACCTGCCATCCACCACGAGGCGATCGCGGCCAGAAGGACGCCGGTCGGGATCAGCCACGCCAGGGATCGAAGGAATGCACGAAGGGCATCCTCCATCGGCTTTACGGCGGCGCCTACCAGGAAAAGGTACGTGCCGCCGAAGGCATCCACGATAACTTCGTTGCGGAAGCGGAGCGTCCCTTGATCGGTATGAAGATCGGTAAAGGAAGGTGGTTCTTCGGCGAAATGAGTCACGTCCTCCAGCGAGTACTGCACGCCGAGCGCTTCCACTTCCGGCGATTGCGTCAGAAGCATGCCGCTTGTGACTTCGTACACCTGGAAGTAGCGCGTTGCTGTCCGAACGAAGGACATTTCTTCAGGATCCCCTTCGTCGAAAATAAAGACCGGCATCCCCTCTTCAAAACGCAAATAGCCGCGAAGGCCGGTCGCCCGCTCGCTTAATTCGTCGGAAAGCGCCTGGTCGAGACCGACACTGAGCACCCGGTAGTAAAGCAACGCAAATCCCGTCAGGAGCAGGCTGACGGTGATCGAATAGAACAGGGTCAGCTTGGTTCGGAGGGTCAGCGGCGTCATTTTCAGCTACTCCGTGCGGTGTACGCGGCCACGGTCGGTCAACATGTAACCCACGCCTCGCACGGTTTGGATGAGCAATGGGGCGAAACCCTTGTCGATCTTGTTTCGCAGCGAATTGATGTGAACATCGACAACATTGCTGACGTTGTCGAAATGAATATCCCAGACGTGCTCGACGATCATTGTGCGTGTAACGGGACGGTTGGCGTGTCGAAGGAGAAACTCCAGCAGAGCATATTCCTTCTGCTTGAGGTCGATGCTATGGCCGGCACGGCGCACCTGATGGGCCGCCGTGTCCATTTCAAGATCGGCCAGCCTGAGCCTGGTATTCTGCTGAGAACCGCGGCGAAGCAATGCTCGAATGCGCGCCGAAAGTTCGGCAAACGCAAAAGGCTTGGCGAGATAGTCGTCGGCGCCTGCGTCGAGTCCGGTGATCCTGTCTTCGAGAGCGCCCTTGGCTGTAAGCACGAGTACCGGAAGCCTTGGTCTCTGCTGCCGGATCTCGCGTAATACGTCCAGACCCGACCGGCCGGGTAACATCAAATCGAGTACGACGAGGTCGTAACCGAAAGAAATGGCGGTATGGACAGCCTCGTCGCCATCGTGTACGACATCAGTGGCGTAACCCTCCTGTTGGAGGCCCTTCTTAATGAAGCTGGCGACCTTCCTTTCGTCTTCAACAACCAGGACACGCATTGCAGTCCATTATAGGACTACGCCGCAATTCGATAGTCCCCACTCGGTTCCACGGTAATGACGGATTGCCTTGCTTCGGTCACTCTGGCGAGTGCATAGGCTCCGATTCCAAGGAGAATGTCTCTCACCGCAATGTCGTAATATGTACCCATCGAAATCAGGTTTGCAGCGATCGCGAAGAGCCACAACATGGCGATGTAACCAAACGATCGGGTAGCGCCGAACAGGATCGCAAGACCCACAGCGATCTCCACGACACCAACGAAGTGCATGAATGTCGTCGCGCTCACAGGCAGCATCCGCTCTGCCGCAGGGCTCAGATATTTCTGCCAGTTCACCAGGACATTTGTGAATTTATCAAGACCAGCGATCAGCGGTCCGAAACCAAAAGCAACACGCAAGGCCCAGAACGCTGCATTGAGTTCTCTGGAAACCAACATCGATTGATCCCTCCTACAAAGTAAGACGGCCGATGGATACAGTAGGTTTTTTCTAAGTCGTTTTCCCTAAGGCAAAAAAGGTGTATCAGCGGCAGGGCCAGATCCCTCATCCTTTGTTGGGCTAAGAAACTTGGTTGAGCGACGGCCCAAAGAGGTTGGAAGTCACGTTCCACACTCCCGTAAAGCACTAAGTCAGAAGGGTAAAATTACCCTCCCGCTTTGGCAACTGGGGTGCGTAGAGGCCCGTGGCGTTCACAGGAGGTTTACTCGGATGAGAACTTTGGTTATCGGCATGGTCATAACACTCGTATTTTTGGCGGCACACTTCGTTACTAATATCGAAAGGATTTGGTAAAGCCCTGAAGGGGGCACGGACGCCCCTTACCCGCCTTTATCCTCGGTAAAAGCATCGGAATCCAAATTGCGTTTGCCATCTGGCAGGTGGACTGCACTTTCTTTTAATGAATCTCTAGGAAAGGAATTCATATGCACTTGCTTTGGATGATTGTCGTCGGTTTGATCGTTGGTGCAATCGCGAAGCTCCTGATGCCCGGCCGTGATCCAGGAGGCATCATCGTAACCATGCTGCTTGGTATTGCAGGCTCGGTGGTGGCAGGCTTCCTCGGCCGTGCGATCGGCTTGTATCAGCAGGGCGAGCCTGTTGGCTTCATTGCTTCGG
>QHXD01000617.1 GCA_003223895.1 Acidobacteriota bacterium | reverse complement strand
GGCGGCGAACGTCGCCTTTGCACTCTGTGTTTCTCCTTTAAAGCGATCAACCGATCAACCTGACCTGCTTTTCGAGGTACGAGGGAATGCCGTGGCCGCCGGGCCGGGCCACGGCACTCCCGGTCTTCGGCGCCTTGCATGTTATTTCTCGTGGATGCCTATAATCCTGTCATGTTCAGCGCACTTTCCGGGAGCCTGGCTCCCTGCAGCTTGATCGCTGAGGCGACCACGTCGATCTCTTGAAGATCGGCGGGTGTAAGCTCGGCTGGAATCGCTCCGAGATTCTCTTCAAGACGGTGCCGCTTCGTTGTTCCTGGAATGGGGACGATCCATGGCTTTTGAGCCAGCAACCACGCGAGAGCGATTTGGGCAGGCGTAGCACGTTTGCGTGTTGCCACTTGACGAACGAGATCGACTAGCGCCATGTTTGCCTTTAGTGCGTCTGGGGCAAAGCGAGGAACCATAGAGCGGAAATCGGAGTTGTCAAATTTGGTATTTTCATTGATGTTGCCAGTAAGGAAGCCTGCGCCGAGCGGGCTGAAAGGAACAAATCCAATGCCAAGCGCCTCCAGAGTTGGCAGAATCTCGTCTTCTGGACCCCGCCACCAGAGTGAATATTCGCTCTGTACGGCGGTGACAGGCTGCACAGCGTGTGCCCGACGGATTGTATTTGCACCCGCCTCCGACAGGCCGAAGTGCTTGACCTTACCCTCTTCGATCAGTCGCTTGACTGCGCCAGCGACGTCCTCGATCGGCACAGTGAGATCCACACGATGTTGGAAGAACAGATCGATCACGTCTGTCTTCAGACGTCCGAGCGAGGCCTCGGCGACTGCCCTGACATGTTCAGGGCGGCTATTGACCCCGCCTCTGCGTTCACCGGTATTGGGAGCGATGTCGAAGCCAAACTTGGTCGAGATCACGACCTGATTCCGGACCGGAGCAAGCGCCTCGCCTACCAGCTCTTCGTTAACAAACGGGCCGTATGCTTCGGCGGTATCGAACAGAGTCACGCCAAGTTCTACGGCACGCCGGAGAAGTTCGATCATTTCCTGCTTGTCTGCTGCTGGGCCGTAGGCAGAGGTCATGCTCATGCAGCCGAGTCCTAGGGCTGAAACCTCCAGACCGCTGTTTCCCAACTTACGCTTCTGCATCGTCCCTCCTTGCAAGCGGATTAATCATCTCCAGTATGAGCGGCCACGGCAGAAGGCGGTATTGAATTCCCCCAACGCGACAACCTGCTAGCCCCTTTCTCAACCGCACAGATACAGAGATCAGATGCGTTCTCAATTCGATCGGATGAACCAAAATTTCAGGACGCGAGGCGAGGATTTTTCGCTGAATGCACAGCAGATCTAAAGACGCCATTTCCTATCCGAGGGACCGCCAGCCGCACGCTATGCGCAGCAAAATCTGGAGCGTCCCGTCAGCCTTCAACTAATTGGCATTCAATGCGGATTCACTTCTTACGAGACGCCGACAATGCGTCCGCTGAACTCGAAATTGGATGAACCATTCGGCGTTTTCGGAGAGACCCTGTTCAACGGTTTGCTTTGTTGACCGAAGGCTCTTCTACGACAAGCCGGTCTATCGGGCCTTCAATGCGGGTAACGTCAGACCTCAACCGCGAACATCAGCGCGTCCGGTACAGCGGATAGTTAGATTTGCTATAGCTGCCAGGGGCAATGCGTTTGCTCAGGCGTCGTCGTACGCGAGAGAGGTGGACAGCTCGCGGTGGGCCTGGCTCTGGGCGAGAAGCGTGTTGGCCTTGGCCTCAAACGTCTGCATGGCCTCGGCGCCGGCAGCGAAGCGAGTGGGCGGATCCCGGAGCGCGACCAGCTTCACGAGGGCAGCGGCGAGTTTGGCGGGATCGCCACCTTGCTTCCCATCCATGCTCTTCCAGGCCGCGACGATTTCCTTCGTCTTCTTAGCATAGTCGTCGATAGAGGGCTTGGCGTACGTGGTCGAGTCGTTGGTAAGGAGTTCGGTACGGAAAAACCCAGGCTCGACCAGCATCGTGCGGATTCCGAAGGGCGCGATCTCCGGCGTGAGAGATTCCATCCATCCCTCGATGCCGAACTTCGCGGCGGCGTACGCCGTACAGAACATTTGGCCGGCGATGCCAGCCGTCGAGGAGATTGTGAGCAGCAGGCCGGAGCGCTGCTTGCGCATCACCGGCAGGACGGCGCGAGTGACATTCATCGGGCCGAACAAAAGCGTCTCGATCTGATTACGGACCTGTTCGGGGCTGAGTTCCTCGAAGAAGCCGGCGAAGAAATTCCCCGCGTTGTTGACCACGACGTCGATCCGGCCAAACTTTACGACTGCAGCCTCGACTGCAGCGTGGGCGTCTTGGGGGCGGGTCACGTCGAGCTTGAATGCTAGCAGATTGTCGTGGTCGCCGACTGCCGCCTTGACCTTCGCAGCGTCGCGGCCGGTGGCGACAACCGCGTGACCACTGGCCAGGACGGCCTTGGCGATGTCGACACCCAAGCCCCGGCCTGCGCCGGTGATGAGCCAAATCTTCTTTTCAGTCATGTCATTTTCCTCATTCTGTTAGGTGCGATCAAAACGTCTCTCCGCTCAGCATGTCTCCGAATAGCAGCCGTCCAGTGGGTTGCGGACTGCATTGCTTCGGTAGACAACCACGATGCGAACGACCCAAATCGGCGTCGGCTTCCGCAGCGTGCCGTCGCCTCGAAGCGATGCAACCTCCAGTTCTTCTGGATTGCGATCTTGTGAAGTTCGCGGCTCGTCCATGTGGTCATTTCCGTCTCCTGTTCGCTTTGTCTGCGCTGACACTTCCCATCGAACAACCGGCTTCAGGGTTCGACCATCACTTTGATCGCCTCACGCTGGTTCATCGCTCGGTATCCGGC